>NZ_QZEG01000022.1:0-44752 GCF_009917605.1 Anaerotruncus sp. 1XD42-93
ATTTTAATCTTTTTAATTCCATATTCCTGATTATATCTCTTTTTGGCAAAATTTCAAATGCTGTTGCCCTGGCCTGTTTCAAAGTAGAGAAAACGGATGACTAACAAACAATCAGCAGCTATAAAGAAAAAATGCAGAAATATACAAGTTCTGTTTTGATGAAGTGTTTAAAAAGCTGGCCAGCAGGCGACTTCAGATCGAAAGGGGCAGTCCCCATCTGGCTCCCTTGATGCAGGCAGGCACCCGTGTTATAATTGGACTGCTTTCCCAAGTGCAAAATTTCGGTTTTTCGGAGGTCTCTATGTGTAAGGTAATCCTGTATATTGCAATGAGTCTGGATGGTTATATCGCAGATCGGGACGGCGGTGTTGCCTGGCTCGCTGGTGATGGCAGTGACTGCGGGCATCCGGGAAGTTATCCGGATTTCATCCAGACCGTTGATACCGTCGTCCTTGGGTACAGAACTTATCATCAGATTATTTCCGAACTCTCTCCAGAAAACTGGGTTTACCGCGGGCTGAAGAGCTATGTCTTTACCCATCGGAAGCTGCTTTCTACGGAAGAGATTCTGTTTACCGGCCGATCCCCCGCGGATCTGGTTGCCGAACTGAAAAACAGCAGTAGTGGAATCTGGGTCTGCGGAGGTTCAGACATCGCCAACCAGCTTCTGGAGGCTGGGTTGATTGACGAACTTTTTATCTCAGTGATCCCTACCATTCTGGGAGGTGGCATTCGGCTGTTTACCGCCGAGCGCTCTATGGGCTTGATGCTCCTGTCTGTCCTGCATTATAACGGGATTGTAGAGATGAGGTACCTGTTAAAGGAGACACCAGATACTGTATGATTTTCAAGTAGCAGGCAACAAATCAGCTGTTTTTGTAAAATTAGGCCGATTTGTTCATAATTACGCCCTTGAAAAATCTAGAAATCCATGTATCATATTCACATAAGGATCACACAAGCAAAGTTTTGAATGGTTCAGGAGTTGATTTTTTGGCACACTATACAGGTGTACATTGTCCGGTATGCGATAAAAAATTTACGGATGAGGATGATATTGTTGTATGCCCGGTATGCGGGACACCACATCACCGCGCCTGCTACCAACAGGAGGGCCGGTGCGCATTCGAAGAACAACATATCAAGGGGCATACCTGGGAGCCATCCGGGCGGGATACCTATACGGGACAAGAACGGACCGATCATGCGTCCAGCACAGCCTGTCCCTCCTGCGGTGCGAACAATCCGCCAAGCGGACTATTTTGCCAGATCTGCGGGACTCCGCTCCGGAAAACATCCGATCCGGCAGGTCAATGGCAGTGGCAGCAGCCTTCCCAACAGTCAGGGCCAAATCCTTATGCCAGCTCTAATGCCTATAATGCCTCTTTTGGAGGCCTGTCTCCGGACGACCAGATCAACGGCATTTCGGTGCGGGATCTTGCGCTCTATATCGGGCCGAACTCCCACTATTTCCTGCCTCGGTTCAAGCAGATGTCCGAACACACCGGAATATCATTTAACTTTTCGGCATTCCTGTTCCATTTTGTCTATTTCTTTTACCGCAAAATGTATCTGGCTGGGACGCTCCTGCTTCTGCTTGCGGCAATGACCTTTGTTCCTGCACTGTTTATTGCGCGGGAATACACGATATTTGTGCTGGAAAACTTCTCAGATATCTCTGTTGGGATCATGCCGGTGTTCGAGCCGGTCAACCACCTCTGGGCCTATCGCCTACTTCCTTACACCCGAATGGTTATGCTCGGGATCATGTTCCTGCTCGCGCTTTTCGCCAATCAACTCTATATGCAGCATGTGTTCCATAAGGTCGCTAAAATCCGCGAACATTTGGGCAGCACGGCGAACGATCAAATCTATACCGATTCCCTTGTCCGCTGCGGACGGACCAGCCGTGTTGCAGTCGTTCTCTGCCTCGTTGGCGCAGCCGCAGCCTATTTTGGATCATGTCTGCTGATCGCTCTTACTGTCATCGCAGGGGCTTAGTGGATAGACGGAAGCTTTCTGCCAAAGACACCAAATAGCTTTTTTAGACAACGATTTGTGTTATGGAGGGTTCTCTATGAAAGTACGTAAAGCAGTCATCCCGGCAGCCGGTTTGGGCACACGGGTGCTTCCCGCTTCCAAGGCTGTCCCGAAAGAGATGTTACCCATCGTAGATAAACCGGCGATCCAGTATATCGTGGAAGAAGCGGTCGCCAGCGGGATCGAGGATATTCTAATCATCACCAACCGTGGGAAATCCCTGATTGAGGATCATTTCGACCATGCCCCTGAGCTGGAGGACAAGCTCCGTTCGTCCGGCAAACAGGATTTGTTCGATCAGGTGGTTTCGCTGGCGCATCTGTGCAATATCCAGTATGTGCGCCAGAAGGAAACGCGGGGACTCGGCCATGCAGTTGGATGTGCAAAATCATTTGTCGGCAACGAGCCGTTTGCGGTGCTTTATGGGGATGATGTCGTCATCTCCCCGCCCGGAAAACCCGCAATCGGCGAACTGATCGCAGTCCATGAAACCTATGGAAAGAGTGTGGTCGGTATCAAAGAGGTGCCCGATGATCTGCTGCGCAGCTACTGCACGCTTGGAGTTAAGCCGGTTCAAAATGCGGTCTATGAAGTGTTCGACATGATCGAGAAGCCGCTCCCCGAAGAAGTGATTTCGAATTTCGCGATTCTGGGGCGGTGCGTTCTGACTCCGGACATCTTCGAGCTGATCGAGAATACCCCGCCCTCCCGAAACAACGAAGTCCAGCTGACCGACGCGATGCGCACCCTCGCCAAACGGGGAGATATGATGGGGATTGCCTACACAGGGAAACGTTACGATATGGGAAACAAGCTCGGGATTTTGCAGGCGACCATTGAGGTAGGACTTACCCATCCTGAAATCGGAACCGGCCTGCGGGCCTATCTGAAGGAAATCGCCTCCACCCTTTAACAAAGGCAGGCGATCAAAAAAAGCCCCTTGCAAATTTGTTCAGGATATGCTATGATACCTCACAGTAACAACGCTGAGATCGGGAAAGTAGCCTGTCCCCCGCTGATTCAGAGAGGTTTGTCACCGGCTGAAAGCAAACTGCAGTGGAAACAGGTGAAGTTCGCCCGTGAGCGGCTCCGCTGAACCGGAAGAAGTAGGCGGCAGACGGTTTGCCCCGTTACCGGCAGCAGGAGTGCCCGGCCTTGGCTGGGAATATGGGTGGTACCACGGACGCTTTTCAGCGGTTCGTCCCTTTTCGGAGGGACGGACTGTTTTTTATTTGGAGCGGGACGATATTTCCCGGAAATCCTGCACCGCAGTTTTCAAAGGAATCATTAGGAGGAGAATCACCATGCTAAACGCACTGCAAACGATCAAGGAGCAGGCGGCACAGGCGCTGGCGCAGACCGGCGACCCCAAACTGCTCGATGAGCTTCGCGTCAAATACCTCGGAAAAAAGGGTGAACTGACTGCCATCCTCAAGCAGATGGGCAAGCTCTCGGCCGAAGAGCGGCCGAAAGTGGGTGCCTTCGCAAACGAGGTGCGCGCCTCTATCGAAGCGCTGATCGACGAAAAAGCCGCTTCGATCAAAGCTGAGATGCAGTCCAAAAAGCTGGAGGCTGAAAAACTCGACGTCACAATGCCCGGAAAAGCCGCCCCGATCGGCAAACCGCACCCGCTCACCAAGGTATTGGATGAAGTCAAGGAAATTTTCCTTGGGATGGGTTTTTCGATCGCGGAAGGCCCGGAGGTAGAACTGGATTACTACAACTTTGAGGCTCTGAATATTCCGAAAGACCACCCTGCCCGAGATACACAGGACACCTTCTATATCTCGGACAACGTGCTTCTGCGGACACAGACTTCCCCTGTCCAGATCCGCACAATGGAAAACCAGAAACCGCCGATCCACATCATTGCTCCTGGAAGGGTCTACCGTTCGGATGCAGTCGACGCTACCCATTCCCCTCTCTTCCACCAGATCGAAGGGCTGGTAGTCGATAAAGGGGTCACCATGGCGGATCTGAAAGGTACGCTAGAACTGTTTGTCAAACGGCTGTATGGTGAAGAATCGGTGGTCCGGTTCCGTCCGCACCACTTCCCGTTCACCGAGCCGTCCGCTGAGCTGGATGTCCAGTGCTTCGCCTGCAAGGGTGAGGGATGCCGTCTCTGCAAGGGCGAAGGCTGGATCGAAATTCTCGGCTGTGGTATGGTGCATCCCAAGGTGCTTTCGATCTGCGGAATCGACCCCGAGGAGTACAGCGGATTTGCGTTTGGGATGGGGCTTGAGCGCATCGTCATGCGCCGCTACAACATCAGCGACATGCGCCTGTTCTTCGAGAACGACGTACGGTTCCTCAACCAGTTCTAAGGGGGTAAACGATCATGAATTTGTCGATCAGATGGCTACAGGATTATGTGGATATTGGACATGTCTCCCCCCGCGCATTCGCGGAGAAGATGACCATGTCCGGTTCCAAAGTGGAAGGTTACGAGATCGAAGGCAGCGAGATCCGCAACGTGGTTGTTGGCAAGCTGCTTTCGGTAGACCCGCATCCGAATGCGGAAAAACTGGTAATCTGCAAGGTGGATGTCGGCTCGGGGGAGCCGATCCAGATCTGTACCGGCGCACACAATGTCAAGGCCGGCGATATTGTACCGGTTGCGCTGGATGACAGCGACCTGCCGGGCGGCAAGCACATTCGAAAGGGCAAGCTGCGCGGCGAGGAAAGCAACGGGATGCTCTGTTCGCTCGGCGAACTCGGACTGACGCAGCACGATTTTCCCTATGCTGACGAGGATGGTATCTTCCTGCTGGAAGAACCGGACGTCCAGCTCGGACAGGACATCCAGAGTGCACTCGGCTTAAATGATACCTGTGTTGAATTTGAGATCACATCCAACCGTCCCGACTGCCTGTCTGTGACCGGGCTTGCGCGGGAGGCGGCGCTCACCTTCGATGTTCCGCTGAACCTGCCCAAACCGGCTGTCAAAAATACAGTGGATGACATCCACAACTATCTCTCGGTAGAGGTCACCGCACCCGATCTCTGCCCGCGCTACGTCGCGCGGATGGTCAAAAATATCAAAATTGAGCCTTCCCCGCGGTGGATGCGCGAGCGCCTGCGTGCTTCCGGTGTCCGCCCGATCAATAACATTGTTGACATCACCAACTATGTCATGCTGGAGTACGGCCAGCCGATGCACGCATTTGACCATAAATTTGTTGAGGGCGGGAAGATTGTCGTCCGCCGCGCAACCGAGGGAGAAACGATTGTGACACTCGACGGAGTGGAGCGCACACTTACTCCAGATATGCTCACGATTGCCGATGCAAAAAAACCGTCCGCGGTTGCGGGCGTGATGGGCGGCGAGTATAGCGGCATCGTTGACGATACCAATATGATCGTCTTTGAGTCCGCCTGCTTCAACGGGCCGTCGGTCCGCACCACTGCCAAAAAGCTCGGGATGCGCACCGAAGCTTCCGGACGGTTTGAAAAGCAGCTTGATCCCGCAACCTGCATCCCTGCGGTTGAGCGGGCCTGCGAGCTGGTAGAGCTGCTCGGCGCAGGAGAGGTGGTCGGCGGTACGATCGACGTGGACAATGCGGACCGGACAGAACGCCGCATTCCATTCGATCCGGCATGGATCAACCGGTTCATCGGCATCGACGTGCCAGTCGAGAAGATGAAGGAAATTCTGACCCGCCTCGAATGCCGGATTGACGGCGGCGACGTGATCCCGCCCTCCTTCCGCCTCGATCTGGAGCATAAAGCAGATATCTCCGAAGAGATTGCCCGGTTCTATGGCTACGACAAAATCCCTTCGACTGCAATCCGCGGGGTTGCAAACGGCAGCTATACCGACAAGCAGAAGTTTGACCGCAGCATCCACTCGATCCTGCGGGCGCAGGGATTGTCCGAAATTTCGACCTATTCGTTCATCAGCCCAAAATATTACGATAAGATCGGCCTGCCTGCGGACAGCAGCTACCGCAACTGCGTGGTCATCAGCAATCCGCTCGGTGAAGATACCAGCGTCATGCGCACCACGACGGTCCCCTCAATGCTCGAGGTGCTCTCCCGCAACTACAACAACCGGAACAAGTCCGCTTCCCTCTATGAAATCGGTACTGTCTATCTGCCTCGAGAGGGACGGGAACTGCCGGAGGAAACTCCATTCATCACCTTGGGTGCATACGGGAGCGAACAGGATTTCTTCTCGCTGAAGGGGACTGTTGAAACCCTGCTCAACGGGCTGGGGATCGAAGGATATGAGTTTACCGCCTGTTCCACCCACCCCACCTACCATCCGGGACGCTGTGCAGTGATATCGATCGGTGATGCAACCCTTGGCATGATTGGTGAAGTGCATCCTTCTGTCTCCGAAAACTACGAGATTGGTACGCGGGTCTACCTTGCTTCACTCAGCGAGGCCGTGATGTTTGCGCATGTTGCTCCAGAAAAGGGTTACACTCCCCTGCCTAGGTTCCCGGCTTCCACCCGCGATCTTGCACTAATCTGCGAGGATGCCCTGCCGGTCGCCGAATTGGAAAAGGCAATCCGTGGTGCAGTCGGCAACATTCTGGAACATGTCTCTCTGTTCGACATCTACCGAGGCTCACAGGTTGCGGAAGGCAAAAAGAGCGTCGCATACAGCCTGACCCTGCGTGCAGATAACCGCACCCTTACCGATGAAGAGGCTGACGCGGCGGTAAAACGGGTTTTGAAGGCGCTCAAAACAATCGGTGTCGAAATCCGCAGCTGAAATCCGGTATAATCCAAACCGTTGTTGCATAAAATAAACCATATAAAACTTTGCATCCCCTTGCTATTCCTCGAACTTTGTAGTAAAATAAACTTGTCATCAATCAGCGCAGCGGTTTCCGGCAGGCTGATTGCATCGAGCGACGTACTGTCAAAAAAGAGGTGATGTAATGCACGAGCCAACAATTTCGTTTTCAATCCATGAGGATAAGGAGCAGCAGTTAAAGGAGATTCTAACCGCCGTTTATGATGCTCTGCGTCAAAAGGGCTATAACCCCATCAATCAGATCGTGGGTTACATCCTGTCGGAAGATCCGACCTATATCACGACTCACAACAACGCACGCGCGCTGATCCGCAAGATCGACCGCGACGAGCTGCTCCAGCTTTTGGTTAAAAGCTACCTTAACGATTAGAAACAGCGGATTCAGACGCCCCCGCCGTAAAGACGGGGGCGTCTGTTTCACCCCTGGCAGATTTTTTCGCGAATGGTTCGATCACAAGATATGGAGGAATCCGGATGTCTAAAACGGTACTGATTACTGGCGGCTCCCGCGGGATTGGGGCTGCGGCTGCGATGCTTTTTGCGCAGGAGGGATACCAAGTGGCGGTCAATTACTGCACAAACCGACTCCGGGCGGTCGAGGTCGCTACTCGTATCCGATCGCTTGGTCAGGATGCGGAGGTCTTTTGCGCAGATGTCTCTGACCGTATCCAAGTGGGGGCTATGGTGAATGCTGTTGAACAGCGGTTCGGCAGCATTGATGTGTTGGTCAATAACGCTGGAATCGCTCAACAGAAGCTGTTCAACGATATTTCCCCTGCCGAATGGGAAAGGATGCTCGCGGTCAATCTGACTGGGATGTTCCATACCTGCCAGTGTGTCCTGCCGCAAATGATCCGCCGCCACAGCGGAAAAATTATCAATATTTCCTCTGTCTGGGGGATCACCGGAGCTTCGTGCGAAGTCCACTATTCCGCATCAAAAGCCGCGGTAATCGGCCTAACCAAGGCGCTTGCCAAAGAGGTCGGGCTGTCGCACATCACGGTAAACTGTGTTGCGCCCGGAGTGATCTCCACCGAGATGAACGCCGCGCTCGATCAGGAGACGCTCTCCGCCCTTCAGGAGGAAACCCCGCTCGAGCGGATCGGCTCGCCGGAGGACGCTGCCCACGCGATCGTCTTTCTTGCATCCGAAAAGGCAGATTTTATCACCGGACAGGTCATCAGCCCTAACGGCGGGTTCGTAATCTGAAAAACCATCCCCACATCCAGAACACCGGATGTGGGGATGGTTTCATCTGCTGCACAAATCATCAGGACTTACTGCTCAGCTGACGTTCCAGCCAGATCGAGGCGATATTCAGCGCATCGTACAGGTTGTTCTTCTCTGTCTTTTTGATGATCCGATCCCGCGGCCGCAGTTCATCATCGGTCGACCAGATCTGAACCGAAACTTTATTCGGAAGCATGGTGTCTTTAAAAGGAGATTCCCCAAGAATTTGCAGCATCGCCACATATTTGTCCCCCATGTCTCCGTAATAAATGGTCTTATCGCACCGAACCAAAGGACGCCCTTTGAAGGTCAGTGCGCCGGGTTGGGTAATCTTTTTTTCCATAAAATCCCTCGCAATCTATCTTCATTGATTTGTTTAACAAAAAACTCGTTTGAAACGAAAGCCCAAGCGCAATTTGCCCTTTCACATCATAATCCTGTCAATGGGATACAAACACATTGTTCTTATGATAGCACATTTTCGCGTTTCTGTAAAGCTATTTCAGCTCTGCAACTGTAACCCCTGATTCCCCTTCCCCGTAAGCTCCCAGGCGGAAGGTCTTTATATTCTTATGGCTCTTGAGCCGCTGCTGGACCGCGGCACGCAGCACCCCTGTGCCTTTTCCGTGGATAATGGTGATCGACGGCACATTCGAAAGGACACAGCTGTCGATAAACCGGTCAAGCTCGACCAATGCTTCATCGGCGGTCATGCCGCGCAGATCTAGCTCCGTTTTTGCGCTGCGGACCGATTTGGAGGAAACGCCGCGGGTTGAGATGCCTGCATTATTGAAAGTTGTGCGTTTCTTGCCCATATCGACCAGCCTTACCTCCGACTGATGCACCTTTGTCTTGAGGATGCCCGCCTGTACAGTGACGTATCCCTGGCCATCCGGGGCGGACAGCAGGGTTCCTTCCCTGTTCATCGAAAGCAATCGCACTGTATCCCCCCGTTTCAATGGGCGGGAAGGCGTATAGTTCTCCGGATTTTTGCGGGTCACAGGGTCCGCAAGGTCCTGTAATTTTCGCATATCAGCGCGGAACGAAACCTTAGCCTGTGCCAGCCGCTCCTCAAATGCAGCGGCATCCTTCGCCTTTTTCAGCTCGTCTAGTTCGTCAAGCATCGCCTGTGCCTGGGCATGAACCTGTTCTACAATCCCTCGCGCCTGCTGCCGCGCCCTTTCAAGTTCCCGCTCCCGCTCGGCCTGCATCGTCCGGCGCAGCTCATCGGCTTCCTGACTCGTCCGCTGCGCCTCGATCCGATTGGTTTGTGCCAGTTCCCGCTCATGTTCCAGTTCCTGGCGGGTCGCTTCAAGCTGGGAAACCACATCCTCGAACTGTGTATTCTCTTTTGAAATATGCGCCCTTGCGCTCTCGATGATCTCGACCGGCAAACCCAGCCGTTCACTGATTGCAAAGGCATTGGAGCGCCCAGGCACTCCGGTCAACAGACGGTAGGTCGGCCTCAGAGTAGCCACATCAAACTCGCAGCTCGCATTTTCGACGCCTTCTGTATTAAGTGCAAACATCTTGATCTCTGCGTAATGGGTGGTAGCAACTACCCGGGACCGCTGCGCTCGAAGCTGTTCAATTACCGCGACCGCCAGTGCCGCGCCTTCAACTGGATCGGTCCCCGCGCCCAGCTCATCCAGCAGGACCAGAGACTTTTCGTTTGCCTCCTGCAAAATCCGGATGATATTGGTCATATGCGCCGAGAAGGTCGAGAGGCTCTGTTCAATGCTCTGCTCGTCACCGATGTCGACTAGTACATTTTCAAAAACCGGGATCGAGCTTCCATCTGCCACTGGCAACATCAGGCCGCACTGCGCCATCAGCACCAGAAGTCCCAATGTCTTGATCGCTACAGTCTTTCCCCCTGTGTTGGGTCCAGTGACTACCAGCGTGTCAAACCCGTCGCCAAGGCGCAGTTCAATCGGCACCACCTTCTCTTTCTCAATCAGAGGGTGCCGCGCTTTTTTCAGGAAAACCACCCCATTTTCATTGAGGTTTGGAATGGTTGCGTGCATCTCGTCAGCGAGCCTGCTCTTTGCAAAATAAAGGTCAAGTTCAACGATTGCCTCATAGCTGCCCTTAATGCTCTCGGCACATCCGCCGACCTGCGCAGACAGTTCCTGCAAAATACGCCGGATCTCCGCCTGCTCTCTGCTTTGGAGAAGACGGATTTCATTGTTCGCCTCAACCACTCCCATCGGCTCGATGAAAACGGTAGAGCCGGATGCCGAAGTGTCATGGACCAGACCTTTGATCTCGTTTCGATATTCGATTTTGACCGGCACAACGAACCGCCCATCACGCTGGGTAATGATGTTTTCCTGCAAAAATTTCTGATAGGTAGCAGAGCGCACCATTCGATCCAGCACTTCTCGGGCCCTTGCCCCCGATTGACGGATCTTGCGCCGAATTTCTGACAGCTCCGGACTTGCATTGTCGGCGATCTCGTCCTCTGAGAGGATCGTCGCCGAAATATTCCGCTGCAAAGTAGGGAGCGCGACCACCGACCCGAGTAAAATGTCGAGACTGGTAGGATCTCCCTCAAGCTGATGTCCCCAACGCTCGATCGTCTCAATCGCACGAAGCACGCGTGCCACATCCAGAAGTTCTCTCGGGGAAAGCTGCGCGCCGATCGAGGCACGCTTGAGTGCACCCGAACAGTTTTCGATCGAACCGATTGATGGGGTCGAGTACCGGTTGGTCAGCGCATTTGCATCTGATGTGAACCGCATTAATGCACGTACATCCCGCAGATTATCTGCAGGTTCGACCGCAAGCGCCATTGCCCGGCTGTCCGCACAGCAGCAGTGCTTCGAAAGACGCAAAAGCACCTTGTCAAGTTCTAATGCTTTACAATATTTATTCATAAACTCCTCCCCTGCTCATGCAGGCCATCTCAACGCCTTATGTATCCATGTGTTGTTTAAATCTGCATAGAAAGATAAAAATCCAGCGTTTCAAGGCGTTTTTCAATCTGTGTCATGACATAATGTTGGGTGATCTCGTTCAGATCCATAAGCTGCTCTTTCGGAGCTGTAAAGGAAAATAACTTTTCAGACTCCGCGTAAAGAATATGCCGCATTGCAGCGAGTACCGTCCTCGAAAGGGGAACCCGAATCTGGTTTTCAGGGTAATTCTGGATACACGCCCCACAAGCGATCGACGCACTTTGCGGGAGGAAATAAACCACATCCGACTCGAAGCATCCACAGCCTGTGCAGGCAACCAGATTCGGCATATAGCCTGCCATCGTCATCAGACGCAGCTCGTAGACTGCCTTAACGAACCCGCAGCTCCTCTTCCCCCGGTCGAGCAGATAGAGTGAGTTGAGCAGCAGCCGCAGATAATCGAGAGCTGGCTCCTCATGGGGTGCCAGCTCTGCAGTGAGCTGGCAGAAATAAGAGGCCAGAGAAAGCTTCTCCACATCCCCACGCACCCCCATAAACAGGCTGTTTAAATCCGCTTTATCAACGCTGTACTTTCCCTTGTTCTCAAACAGCACAAAACACGAGTAGCTTAACAGCTCACCTGGGACTCGCAGAACCCCACGCGGCTTTTTCGCCCCTCGTGCATAGGCCGTAATGACGCCGCGCTCCTTGGTTAAGAGCGTCAGCACACTGTCATATTCTTCAACCGCCCGCTCCCGCAGTACGATCCCATCGGTCGTGATATGCACTGTTCTCACCTGTTGCCGTCCGAACATCGCCCAGCACCGGTCTCCCCTGCCCCTGCTGCTTGATATCCAGATAGTTCAAATAATCGGCTACCCTGCCGGTATGCAAAAAGGCATCGTATGCCTGCTGCTCATTTGGCTGCACCACAACCACCTCCATCAGACTCTACGGAAGTAGTGTTCGCTGTTTTTCTTCAGTTATCAGAGGGAATCGTTCTCACAATTTCCATCAATTTTTAGGTTGACAAACTCAGTTGAATCCGAATGAGCGGATCACATTTTCCCGGTTGCGCCAGTCCTCCCGGACCTTGACCCAACATTTCAGATTCACCTTGCAGCGGAGGAAATGCTCGATGTCCTCCCGAGCCTGACTCGCTACCCGCTTCAGCATTCCGCCGCCTTTGCCGATAATCATCCCCTTGTGACTTTCCTTCTCACAATAAATCTGTACTTCAATATCAATGAGCTGTTGTTCCTCACGCTCGTGCATCCGCTCAACAGTCACTGCCACACCATGGGGAATCTCGTCATACATGTTTTTAAGCAGCTTTTCCCGTACAATCTCGGCAACGATCACCCGCTCGGGCTGATCGGTCAGGGTATCCTCATCAAAAAAGAACGGGGACGGTGCTGCGAATTTTTCCAGCTCGTCCAGAACCGCGTCCACCCCATCCCCTTTCAGCGCGGAGATCGGAACCACAGCCTCAAATGGATGTGCCTGGGAAAAGGCCAAAATCCGAGGCATCAGTTTTTCACGCAGGTCAAGTGTGTCGATCTTGTTGATCGCAAGAATAGCCGGAATCCGCTGCGCCTGAAAGGACGCTATCAGTTCCTGTTCGGCTTTCTGAATCTCGCCGGCCGGCTCAACCACCAGAACCGCGACATCCACATCTGCCACGCTTTCATTCACCTGTTTAACCATATATTCCGACAGCTTGGTGCGCGGCTTGTGCAGCCCAGGCGTATCAATAAACACAAATTGGGTATTTTCCCGGGTCAGCACACCAGTGATCCGTGTACGGGTTGTCTGCGGCTTATTCGAAACGATTGCTACCTTTTCACCAATCAGGGCGTTGAGCAGGCTCGATTTTCCAACATTCGGCCTGCCCACAATGGCAACAAACGCTGTTTTTGTCTCTTGCATGAAGTCACTCCTTCAAATGGGTAAAGGTTTATTTTTCGGGGGTGCTAAAGATAAACCAACCGGACAGCAGCAGAGCGGCTACTGTCAGGACAAAATAGAGCGGGCTGGTCAATACCCGCAACCCAAGCGCAGCCAGCCTGTCCGGAATCCAGAAAAGCGAGATTCCCACCAGAACCGCTGCAAAAGCAGATACTGCGACCGCCCCAGCTGCCATATCCTTTGCAGCTTTGGCGAGCGGATGAGGGTTTGGAGAAGCCAAATCAACCAGCGACTCGATCGCCGAATTAACCAGTTCGAGCGAGATGACAGCACCCACAGTCAGGAACAAAAGCGCAAACCGCATCCGGTCCAGTTTGAGCGCCCAACCAAGCCAAAACGCATATCCCGCTGCTGTCAGGTGAATTCGAAGGTTGCGCTCTCTTCCGACACAGGCACGAATTCCCTCCGCTGCATAGCCGAAGCTGCGGAGGAGACGAGCGCATTTACCGCCTGTCCGATACGACATAACTGGTATCCCGCTCCAATCCAAGGCTCGTCAGAATGCTTTCTTCCTTTTCCCGCATCCGCACCTGCTCCAGCCCTCCGGATTCGTGATCGTATCCAAGCAGGTGAAGTATCGAATGGACGGTCAGAAACCCGATTTCGCGCTGGAGGGTATGCCCATAGAGCCTGGCCTGTTCGACTGCCTTTTCCACTGAAATCACCACATCTCCCAGCTGAAGCGCGCCGGTTTCAAAATTGCGGTCGTAATTTCCGTTTTCCCCCAGCGGAAACGAAAGCACATCGGTTGGCATATCCTTGCCGCGGAACTCGGCATTGAGCTGCCGGATCTGCTCGTTAGTCACAAAGCTCACGCTGACCTCCGCATCGTCTGAGAATTTTTCAGCCAGCAGAACAGCATGGCAGCATCGGCGGATCAGCAGCCGTATACCGCTCGGAATTTTGACCAACTTCTGCCGGTTGGAGATCATTACCTTCACACTTCCCGTCATCTGCTTCTGCCCTCCTGATGATTGCTGTTGTAATACCTTTCGTATGCTTTGATGATCGCCTGCACCAACCGATGGCGCACCACGTCCTTCTCATTGAACTGGGTAATCCCGATATCCTCCACATTTTTCAGCACCTTCACCGCCTCGACAAGTCCCGATCGGCGGGCGTCAGGCAGGTCGATCTGGGTCACATCTCCGGTGATAATTGCTTTCGAGTTGAAGCCCAACCGGGTCAGGAACATCTTCATCTGCTCTGGCGTGGTGTTCTGTGCTTCGTCCAAAATGATAAAACTGTCGTCCAGAGTGCGCCCACGCATATAGGCAAGCGGCGCCACCTCGATGTTCTGCCGCTCGACATATTTCGCAAAATTCTCGCTGCCCAGCATGTCGAACAGTGCATCATAAAGTGGACGCAGATAAGGGTCCACCTTATTCTGGAGGTCACCAGGGAGAAAGCCAAGTTTCTCCCCAGCCTCGACCGCCGGACGAGTCAGAATAATCCGGTTGACCTCATGTGCGCGGAATGCCCGCACCGCCATTGCAACCGCGAGATATGTTTTTCCAGTACCTGCCGGACCCACCCCGATGCTGATCGTGTTGTCCCGGATCGAATGGATATATTTTTTCTGTCCGAGCGTCTTTGCCTTGACCGGTTTGCCGGAAGCAGTGATGCAGATCACATCGTCCGACAGGGTTGATACCTGATCTTCGGTGCCCTCGCTGACCATCGCCATGACATAACGGACATTCTGTTCGGTGATCGCTTCCCCCTTGTTGATCAGGGAGAGCAACCCCATAATCGTTCGTACCGCGAGGGATACCCCCTCCTCATCCCCGAATACCTTGATTTCAGAGCCTCGGCAGGTAACGGTTACCTTATATTCCTGTTCGATCAGACGCACATTTTCATCAAAACTCCCAAATAGTGCAAGAGCATGTTCCATCCGGTCGATATTTACCAGTTGTTCGATCATAACTGAACATCCGTCCTTTTTCTTTCAGCGTCTTCTTTAGTATAGCAAAACCCATCTCGTTTAACAAGCATTTTTCACATATTTTTGTGAATATTTTGTGAAATTCTTCCACTATACACAGGAATTCTACAAAATTTCTGCATAACCCATCAAAAAATTCTGTTTTAATAACCGCCCTCTCGCTTGTGAGATGTCTTTTTCTGTTCTTGTTTGTCAAAAACAGGTATTTCTACCTGACGCGCAATATCCTGTTCGATCAGGTATCTGCCGGTCAGGCAGAGCACGCCGTCCACCACTTCGGCGGACCGGTCTGCCGAAAGGATTGTATCCCCCCAGTTTTCTGTTTCCTGTCTGCGCAGCGCTCGTTCCGCGATCCGTAGGGCAGATTCCGGAGAGATCTCCTCCAACCGTGTTTCATAGAACAGATAGTTCTCCCGCGTGATGAGAAATGGCAGTTCCAGCCCAAACAGCTTGGGAGAACGGGTGATGCGTTCGAGCTTATAGTCCCCCTCCAGACCGCGATAAAGGAAGAGTGGGAGCCGAACACCGAACAGTTCGAGATATCGCCGCTTTTTGATCTCGCCGGTCAGGACATATTCCTCCTGCACCAGCGGCACTTCGATCTTCAGCGATTCCGGGATATGCGCGATCACGCGGGCGTTTGCCCGCACCAGATGGGTCATTCCCCAGCGGTCCTCGTTCACCCCGCTGACGATGATCTCCCCTTCGCGCACTGTATCGCCTACCCGCAAAAGGGAGCGTCCATCGGTGACCTCCAACCGTTTGATCTGTCCATCCCGCGCTGCGACCACATTTGCCGGAACGTCGGTGTCGATCTTTTCGGGAGGGCGCACCCGCTCCCGCACCAGCAGAGTCGCTGTCGTACCGCGGATATTGAGCGCTGCCCATGCAAGCCCATCCACCCGGATTACCAGTTCCTCCCGCAGAACCCCGGCGTCGATCCTGCCCTTGAACGACCCTCTGTGTACGCCAAGATCGGCGAGCGCGTTGGTGAGGATCCGGGAATCAATCTGCTCGTTTCCCTCAATCCGGATTACCCAAATAAACTGCTGCATGACCGTCAGGAAGAGTGCGAAGAACAGCACACCGATCAGGATACCCAGCCGTTTCCGGTAGCGATGGATCAAAAATGGAAGTCCATACCGCTCAGTAACTCGGGTGACTACCCCTGCCTTCCGAGCAAGACGATGCATTCTCCGGTAGCCGCTTACCGTCGTGCAGCCGGAGAACGCCCCATCCGACCGTCTGCATTCCCACGAGGGAATATGGTGGTAAGCACACAGATTGATAAACCGTTCGATCGAGCCGGACCGGGCGGAGAATCGGATGTGTCCGCGCAGCCAGCGCAGAAAAAAGATGATAAACAAACTCTTACACCCCTTTGGCGGCGCGCCGCCCTCATTACAAAAATGCGATTGAGGTAAAATACCCCTCTACCATCACGCCGTCGCCGGTCATATATTTGAGCATCAGATTCCTGCCGGTGATCCGTACCACCAGTTTCCCTGCATTGATCCGCACTACTTTGTCGTCATACTCAAGCACTCCCTGACAGTGCTCGATCACTGCTTCCCGGTTTCCAAGCAATTCGATCTCCGGAAGCCCTTCCAGTACATTGAAAGGCAGTTCAAACGTCCGAGAGAGCCGTTCCCGGATCGAACATTTTTCCTCCTGCCTGCGTCTTTTTTTCCACATGGGAAAAGCCTCCTTCCGCATTTTCAGTTTGCTCCCTAGCATAGGTATGAAAAGGCAATTCGATTTATGAAAAAGAGGGATTCTATGAAACAGATTCGATGGTTCTGGGCACCGCTCGCTGTGATGACGGCGGTCGGGCTGCTTTGGAAAACGCAGGAGGTTTCCGACGGTGTGCGGGAGGGGCTGGCCCGCTGTGCCGCTGTGGTGATCCCCTCGCTCTTCCCTTTCATGATCCTTGCGGGATTGATTTCCGCCAGCCGTGTGGGTACCGTTTTAAGCCGGTGGATCGCCCGCCCCGCCGGATGGCTGATCGGGCTTCCCGACTCGCTCGGGGCGGTCTTTCTCATGAGCTTTGTCGGGGGATATCCGGTCGGTGCGCGGATGCTCGCGTCCATGCTTGAACGCCGGGAGATCGACCGCGATACCGCAGCAGCTGCACTCTGCTTGTGCGTTAACGCCGGTCCCTCCTTTTTAATCTCGGCAGTCGGTGCAGGAATGTTCGGCAGCCGAAGAGCAGGAGCCTTTCTGCTGATTGCGCAGGTCTGTTCTGCACTGGTGGTAGGCCGGTTTGTCTGTTGCACACTTCGACGCACCCACCCGATGACATTAACAGCAGATCGCTCAAACTCCAATGGGTTTGTCCATGCGGTGCAGGGGGCAAGCGCAGGCATTCTCGGTATCTGTGCGTTTGTGGTGGCGTTCTCCGCGATCATCGCCCTGTTAAACGCGCTTGGCACCCTGCAAGCAGCCGCCCGGATGCTGGGGGCATTCTTCCCCTCCCTCGGTGCATCGTTCTTTTCCGCATGGATCACAGGACTGCTCGAAGTAACAAGCGGTTGCACGCTCGCCGCCTCCCTGCATACCCGCGCCGGATTTGCGCTCTGCGGATTTCTGGTCTCATTCTCCTCTCTCAGCATCCTGCTCCAGGTAAAGGCCTGCTTTCCCGATCTGCCTCGGTTCTGTCTGCGGCCGTTCTATCTTTCCCGGCTGGTACACGGAAGCCTGACAGCTCTCTTGTCTTGGCTGTTCTGGGGCCTGCTCCCTCCCGAGGAACTTGCCGCCGCAATTATGCAGGGAACCCCGATCCCACACGCTGCGCCCAATATGTTCATTTCCTCCGCCTGCCTGATCGCGATGTGCTCTATTCTGCTGCTTCCAAATCGAAAAAACACTGGAAATGTTAATAATTACGCATAGAAATTTTTTGTCGATTCCTGTATACTGAAACAGTATGGAGGTGCGACATGTTTAAATCCAAACTCTTTTCCGATCAAATTCCCCCTTCCTGTGCCTACTGTAAATTCGGGTTTGTCTCCCAGAATGGCCGGTCGGTTCTCTGTGAAAAAAAAGGGGTGACTGAACCGCATGATTCCTGTAAAAGATATTTATACGCACCGCTCAAACGGGTTCCGAAACGCCCCCGCGCACTGCCGCAGTTTGACCACTCGGACTTTGAGCTTTGAATCGGGGCTGTCCGGAAAGCAGAATATTCAGTAAACCTTATCCTATCTGACAAGGGAGTTCTTCTGCCATGAAATACTATTCCAACCAACGGGGTACGGTAATCCGCACCCTGCTGGCTTCGCTTGCGATTCTCGCGGTGACTTTTACCGTACTCTCCGCATCCGACCTGTTCCACGGCGAAATTATAAAGCGGGAATTCCCGGAGGGAATCCCCGCTACCCCGGAAACCCTGCGCGCCATGACTGTCCGGACGCAAGGCAACGCCGATTTTCCCAGTGCACCCGGGCTCCCTGCCAAAGAGATGCAGGCGGAACTGGACGAAATCGCCGCATTTGCCAATACTTACGGCTATAATGCGATCTTTTTTGAAGCGGTCCCCGAATGTGACGCATTTTATCAGTCGGAAATCCTGCCTTCGAGTTCCTTCTGGACCGGCAAACAGGGCGGATTTACCTTTTTTGATCCTTTGCGCTATCTGACCAACATCTCAAAAACATACAACATACAGGTTTATGCGGTGGTAGATGCGTTTGGGGTTGCCGCTGAAGGCCGGGCGTCAGCGAGTCCGGTCGACAGTGATCTGATTGCCAACGGCCTGCTCGATCCGGACGCACAAAAGGTGCAGTCTCTGCTTCCGGCAGTTGTCAAAGAGCTGACCGGACGTTACGATGTGGCCGGCGTTGTCTTCGCAGGAGTGGATTCCAAGGCGCTCGACTCCCCCTCCTATGCGGAAAGCCTGTCAAAAATCCTGTCCGATTCCCATGACAGCATCCGACAGAAGGGGGCACAGCGGCTGGGCATTGTGGTAAACAGCAACCTGCTTTCGAATGAGCGTGACTTTGTGTCCGCACCGGTGCAGGCGGGGGATCTCGATTTTGTGGTGACCTCGATGGTCAGCGATGCGGATACTGCCGATGGCGTCAAACTGCTGCAAACCGAGCTTTCCGGCTGGGAGCAGCTCTGCGAAAATGCTTCGATCCCCTATTATCCGCTTCATATCGCCTCGGATGAGACCATCTTCACCCACTCGATCGACAACAGCTTCTACTTTGAGCGGCAGTTTGGCGCAGGCGGGTCGGTCATCAGCAACTATGGTTCGCTCCATACCGAACGAAGGATGGCAGCTTACTCGCTTGCCTCATCGTTCCGGCAGCAGCCATCCGAATCTATGCCAGACCTCTCCTACAGTCGGACGTTCCAAGTCACCCGGCCGGCAGAATCCATCACTCTGTCGGATACCGCATATACTACATGGAAAAATTACTTTATCACTGGCACTTCGAACCCTGATCTCCCTGTCCTCTACAACGGTAAGGAGGTCGACCGTCCCAACGAAAATGGGCTTTGGGGTGTTCTGGTAGATGTGGAAGTTGGTACAAATAACTATACGTTCAGCCAGAATGGTACCGAGCGTACGGTGCAGATCATCCGCAAGGAGCCTGCGCAGGCTCCGGATACCATCAGCACGATTACAAAAAGCTCTGTCTATCCCGCGAATCCGGAAGCGGTACTTGCGGGCAGAGGGCTGAAGCTCTCCTGCACTGCGCCTGCGGGCGGGAAGGTGACCGCCCGTGTCGGTGGCCTGACAGCCGAACTGGAACCAGTCTCCTCCGCTGAGGATGGGGTGGCGGTCACCTACCAGCAGACCCTTGATCTCTCTTCGCTCGCCGTTGCCGGACAGGTCAAACGGATTGGGCCTGTCACCTATTCCCTCAGCTATAATGGGATGAACAGTTCCCAGCAGAGCGCGGGGGAGGTCTATGTGGCAGGAGCGGGTGCCGAACCGGTCGCGCGGATCAACAGCTCGTTTGTGCCCATCAGCAGCAACGGGAAGGACGACGGGGAGTATACCACTGTACTGAAAGGGGGCTGTGTGGACACAATCGTTGAGAACAACGGCGGCGGCTATTACCGCCTTTCCTCGGGCGGATATGCGCTCAAATCCACCGTAGAAATTCTGGAAGGTAAAGAAACGGCGGTCAGCGAGGTTTCTTCGATCCTGTTGCGGCAGGTCGAAAAGGGCGAACAGCTCGTGATTACCGGCACCAAACGCCCGGCTTTCACCGGTGAAATGGAGGATGGAATCGTCCGTGTTACCCTTTACAACCTTTCCGGTTTCGAACAGATGGACACTTCGGTGCTCAACAGTACCCTTTGTTCCTCCATCAAATCCTCCATTGCGGAGGACGGCAGTACAGTAACCCTGACCTTCCAGCTAAATCCCGGCTGCGAACTGACCGGTTGGAATGTACAGTTTGACGGTGAAAATACAGTAATTTACCTCAAGCAGAAGCCCCGCCTCCAGCGCAATACCGGCACACCGCTTGCAGGCGTCACCATCCTGCTTGATCCCGGACACGGCGGAACCGATCCTGGCGCTGCTTCGGTTCCCTATAACGCGGGCCCGTGGGAAAACATCCTGAATTATGCGGACTCCTGTGCCCTGCAAAGCCGTCTGGAAGCACTGGGGGCAACTGTCCATCTGACCCAGCGCAACGAGACCATGACACTGAACGAGCGGATGGCAATGGCTGAACAGGTAGATGCAGATATGTTCATCTCCAGCCACCACAACTCCCTCTCAGAACAGGTGGATTCCAATAAAGTGGAAGGGATTGAGGTCTACTACTACAACGGCCAGTCGCAAGTGTTCGCTGAAAACATCGGTGCAAACCTCGCCTCGGTCACTGGGCGCAAGCTCCGGTTTGTCAACTGGTCATGGTACCGGGTCACCATGCTGACCTCCTGCCCCGCAGTTCTGGTCGAATCCGGGTACATTTGCAGCCCTGCTGAATTTGACCGGATTGCAAGTGATTTCGGAATGTTCCAGTATGCGAATGGCGTTGCCGATGCGGTGCTGCAATATTTCCAATAACGGATAAAAACAGCCGTCCACAGAAGTTCTGTGGACGGCTGTTTGCGTTTCCTGCCTTATTCTGCCCAGTCTTTGCAGACATCTACCCATCGGGTCGCTTTCGCATAGGAAAAAAGCTCTTCACAGGTCAGCTCGATTGCCGAATTGCTGCTCCCACAGGCAGGATAGACCGACTCAAACCGTTTGAGCGAGCAGTCGAGCACCGTCTCTACCTGCGGGTTTTCGACCGCGAACGGACACACTCCGCCGACCGCGTGCCCGGTCATTTCGAGCACCTCCTCTGGAGTCAGCATTTTTGCCTTCATCCCGAAGGCATCCTTAAACTTACGGTTGTCGATCCGCGCATCCCCTGCTGCGACAATCAGCACACAGCCCTCTCCCTGTTTAAACGACAGGGTCTTTGCAATCCGCGCTGGGATCACGCCAACCGCCTGCGCCGCAAGCTCGACCGTCGCACTTGAAGTTTCAAACTCCAGCACATCCTGTCCGCGCCCGAGCGCTTCGAAATATGCCTTCACCTTTTCAATCGCCATTTTTCTGTTCCTTTCGCAAAAAGCGAGCGGCGGAATCTCCGCCGCCCACCGTTTTTTATCTGTATGTTATCGTAATTGTCATTGTCCCTTTGACATCCGTCAGTTCGATATCCATAGCGCCGACATATACATAGCATAGTTATATCAGCTGAACCGGCGTAGATTCATCTGAAACTGTCTTTTCTGCCCCATCGCCGTTCAGTAGATTTCCTCTCCGCTGAGAATCGGCACTCCATGTTCACAAAGCACTTTTTCTGCGACTGCGTTGTCCTCAACCCGCAGAACAACATACGCGGTTTTTTCCGCCTTACTGACAAACGCATACATATATTCCACTGTAATCTTGGCATCAGCAAGCGCTTTCAGGGCAGTCACAAGCCCGCCCGGCTCATCGGTGACGCCGACAGCGATCACATCGGTCTGTGAGACGGTGAAACCCTGTTCCCGGAGCGCAGATTCAGCGCGTGCGGGATGGTTGACAATCATGCGCAGGATCCCGAAATTGGTGGTATCGGCGATCGAAAGCGCCCGGATATTGATTTCCTTCTGGCGGAGCACCTCGCTGATCTCCGCCAAACGGCCCGGCTGGTTTTCTACAAAAACGGACAGCTGTTTGATAACCATTCGTAACACCCATTCTGCCATATGGCTTTTATTTCCCTGTCTATGGACAGGGAGCTACAGCTCCATCCGGGCTGTAGCGTTCCTTCCGGCAGTGTACTGCAAAACTGCACAGCCCTGCTCAACGGCAGGCACAAACCGGAAAAACGATTTTGCCTCTGCAACTATGATACCACTAAATCTTGCGTTTGTCGATAACGCGGACCGCTTTTCCTTCGCTGCGCGCGATCGTCTTTGGAGAAACCAGATGGACCTTTGCAGAAAGGCCGAGCATCGCTTTCAGACCTTCGACCAGCTCCTTCTCTCGTGCGGAAATGCCCTTCACCGTATCGTCGAACATCTCCTGTGTCATCTCGACCTGCACATCAAGGGTATCGGTATTCTTCACCCGGTCGACAATGATCTGGTAGTTTGCCGGATACCCGTGATTGAGCAGTACCGTTTCGATCTGGGACGGGAACACATTAACCCCGCGAATAATCATCATGTCGTCACTGCGTCCCATCGGCTTGCTCATCTTGACATGGGTGCGGCCACAGGGGCAAGGCTCGCGGTTCAGCACGCAAATGTCGCGGGTGCGGTACCGCAGCAGCGGGAATGCCTTTTTGGTGATGCTGGTGAACACCAGCTCGCCTTTCTCCCCCTCCGGCAGGACTTCTCCAGTCTCTGGGTTGATGATCTCCGCAATGAAATGATCCTCATTGACATGCATACCGGTCTGCGCTTCACACTCGAACGAAACACCCGGCCCGGAAATCTCGGTCAGGCCATAGATATCATACGCCCGTATCCCCAGCTTTTTCTCAATGTCCCGGCGCATCTCCTCGCTCCATGCCTCCGCGCCGAAAATGCCTGCTTTCAGGCTGATCTCATCTGGACGAATCCCCATTTCTGCAAACGACTCACCGATAAACGCGGCATAGGAAGGCGTACAGCAGAGGATGGTCGCCTGAAGATCCTGGATAAACTGGATCTGACGCTGGGTGTTGCCGGAGGACATCGGCAGGGTCAGGCAGCCGACTTTATGCGATCCACCATTCAGCCCGGGGCCTCCGGTAAACAGCCCGTAACCATACGCAACCTGCACGACATCTTTTTTACTCCCGCCTGCCGCCACAATCGCCCTGGCACAGCAGTCCTCCCAGAGGTCGATGTCCGCCTGGGTATAGAACGCGACCACCCGTTTTCCGGTGGTACCGCTGGTCGACTGGATGCGCACCGCGTCCTCAAGCGGAACCGCCAAAAGGCCATATGGGTAAGCGTCCCGCAGGTCGCCCTTGGTCAGGAACGGCAGCTTATAAAGGTCATCCGTGGATTTGATGTCGGCGGGGGTCAGCTTTTTTTCCTCCATCTTCTGACGATAGTATGGAACATTCTTGTAAACATGGTTGACCGTCTCTACCAGCCGCTCATCCTGCCACGCTTTGATCTGTTCGCGGGATGCGCGTTCGATCTCCGGCTGATAATAGTTTGACAATAGAACCAGTCCTTTCCTGTACGCCCGTTCTCTGTCCGGGCGGTTTCTGAAAGCCTGTATTCCCCATCGCCGATCCGCTCTGCAAAACAGAAAAAACGCAGACAGCCCTTTAAACGGCATGTCCAAACAGCGTCAATCGGTTGTGAATACGGCTTTTTCCTTAAAATAGGTCAATGACCGCGCCCAAGCGCGAACGC
This sequence comes from Anaerotruncus sp. 1XD42-93, assembly GCF_009917605.1. Classification (NCBI taxonomy): domain Bacteria; kingdom Bacillati; phylum Bacillota; class Clostridia; order Eubacteriales; family Oscillospiraceae; genus Anaerotruncus; species Anaerotruncus sp. 1XD42-93. The sequence continues at coordinate 23,714 of NZ_QZEG01000022.1, forward strand.
CCGGCGGTTCAGTTCGAGGAACTTTGCCGGGACAGTCTTTTCGATCGTCTCCTGCCAGACCTCGTCCGGGAATTCCAGCATCGAGGAAAGCACCCCGATCAGCACAACATTGACCGCCTTGGCGCTGCCCGCCTGATGCGCAAGTGAAAGCGCGTCGAGCGCTGTCACATCGACCTGTTTTTCCCGGAGCTTCTCAAGAATCTCCTCCGGATACGCCATCGCGCCTGTAATGACCGGCATCGGAGAAATCTGCTGGTCGTTGACGATCAGCTTCCCGCCCTGCTTGAGGTAGGGCAGCCAGCGCGCCGCCTCGAGTTTCTCAAACGCGACGATCACATCCGCTTCCCCCATCTCGATCACTGGGGAGTAGACCTTCTCACCGTACTTCACATAGGTAACAACCGAACCGCCCCGCTGTGCCATCCCATGCACTTCCGAAACTTTAACGTCGAATCCCTGCGCCATCAGCACATTGCCCATCAGCTTGGAGGCCAGAAGCGAACCCTGTCCGCCGACCCCAACGATCATAATGCTCTTTACCTGTCCCATCAGCCCTGCACCTCCTCGGAAGTTTTGATCGCGCCAAAGCTGCACATCCTCTGGCAAAGGTCGCAGCCGACACAGAGGGTATCGTCGATCACTGCTTTTCCATCCGCCATATGGATGGCCGGACAGCCGATCTTCATACACATTTTGCAGGATTTGCAGCGCTCCGGATCGACTCGAAGCGGTGGATTGTGTTTGACCTGTTTGAGCAGGGCACACGGACGCCGGGTAATAATGACCGACGGTTCCTCCGCTGTCAGTTCTTCTTTCAGTATCGCTTCCAACGCAGCCAGCTCGTTCGGGTCGACTACCCGTACCCGTTTCACGCCTGCCGCCTCGCAGATTTTTTCGATGCTCACCTGCGGGGCCGGCTGGTTTTTCAGGGTCAGGCCAGTGGTCGGGTTCTGCTGATGGCCGGTCATGCCGGTGATCGAATTGTCAAGCACCAGAACGGTCGAATGGCCGCGGTTGTAGGTAATGTCAATCAACCCAGTGATCCCCGAATGGATAAATGTGCTGTCACCGATTACCGCCACCGATTTCTGCGCGGAATCCCCACCCCGCGCCTGGTTGAATCCGTGTAGGCCCGAAATCGAAGCGCCCATGCAGATGGTAGTATCAAGCGCACCGAGCGGCGGCAGGGCGCCGAGCGTATAGCAGCCAATGTCGCCGCTGACCATAACCTTGAGCTTGCTTAGAACATAAAAGAGGCCGCGGTGCGGGCATCCAGGGCAGAGCACCGGCGGACGCACCGGTACCTGCTCTCCAAACAAAACCGGCTCCGGGCATTCCTTCCCGAGTGCCTGCGCAACCTTGCGCTGGGAAAGTTCCCCTAGCAGGCCGAACAGGTTTTTCCCGCCATCCACACGGATGCCGTTGACCCTGCAATGGGTCTCGATAACCGGGTCAAGCTCCTCGACCACATAGAGCATTTCAACCTGCTTGGCAAACTCCTGGATCATCCTGACCGGCATCGGATGGACCATCCCGAGCTTGAGGACACTCGCCTGCGGGAACGCCTCTTTGACATACTGATAACAGATGCCGGCAGTCACAATGCCGATCTTTGGGTCTCCCATCTCGACCCGGTTCAGCCCGCTTGTCTCGGCAAATTCAGCGAGCTTCTGCATCCGTTCCTCGACAAATACATGCCGTCCGACCGCATTGGCCGGCATCATTACATATTTTTCAGGGTCCTTTGTGTACAGCCGGAGCGGCAGTTCGGTGCGTTCCCCTGTCTCGACAATGCTCTGCGAGTGCGCCACACGGGTACAGGTACGCAGAATGACTGGGGTGTCGAACTGCTCGGAAATCTCATAAGCTGCCTTTACAAAGTCGATGCACTCCTGTGAGTCGGCAGGCTCCACCATTGGTACCTTGGCGGAAACCGCATAATGACGGGAGTCCTGTTCATTCTGGGAGGAATGCATCCCCTGATCGTCGGCTACACAGATCACCATGCCCGCATTGACGCCGGTATAAGCTGCCGTAAACAGCGGGTCCGCCGCCACGTTCAGCCCGACATGCTTCATCGCGCAGAACGAGCGTGCACCGCCGATCGACGCACCAAGCGCAACCTCCATCGCAACCTTCTCATTCGGCGCCCACTCGGCGTAAACCTCCTCATAAAGGCTGACCTGCTCGGTGATCTCGGTCGAAGGGGTTCCCGGATAGCTTGAAGCTACCCGGCATCCTGCTTCATAAAGCCCTCTGGCAACCGCCTGATTGCCCAACATCAACTGTTTCACTCGATCTCTCCTCATTCCTAAACATTGTAATCAAAATACGAAAAAGAATATTCCGATTCGTTTCCAGCCCGCGGCGAGACTATATAATCGTCATGCATGAAAAACATGCCTGCGGATTTTGCCCGCCGCTTAAAAACAAGTCCTGATTTTTAAGCATTCTGACTATGTCTCAGGTCCACCACACGTTTGGCCTTGCCCGCAAACCGCTCGATGCTCTTGGGTTCGACCAGCGAAACCTTCGCGTCGATCCCCAATACGGTGCGCAGTCTGTGACGGATCGCCGCGGTCAGGTTTTCCAGGTCCCGATAGCTGGCCAGCAGGCTCGCATCAACCAGCTCGACCTTTACCTCAAGGGTATCTGTATACCCCTCGTGCCGGACGTACAACATATAATGCGGGCTGATCTGTTCAACCGGCATGAGCACACTCTCGATCTGAGATGGGAACACATTGACCCCCTTGATTTTGAGCATATCGTCGCTTCGGCCCATCACCTTGTCCATCCGCGCCATCGTACGCCCGCAGGCACACGGTTCTTTGTTCATCCGGGTCAGATCGCGGGTGCGGTACCGCAGCAGCGGCATTGCCTCTTTGGTCAGGGTGGTGACGATCAGCTCACCGGACTCCCCTTCCGCTTTTGCTTCAAGGGTATCCGGGTCAACGATTTCGGCAAGGAAATGATCCTCCGCGATATGCAGGCCGCATCGCAGCTCGCATTCCCCCGAGACACCCGGCCCAATCAGCTCAGACATCCCGTAGTTGTCGGTTGCAAACAGACCCAGCCGGTCCTCGATCTTGGCGCGCATTTCGGTCGTACAGCCCTCCGAGCCGAACAGCCCAATCCGCAGTTTCAGGTCCTCCCGCCTGTATCCCAGCTCATGCGCCAGTTCCCCTAGATAAAGTGCATAGGTGGGAGTGGCAATCAGAGTGGTGGTGCCAAAATCCTTCATCAGCATAATCTGCTTTTCGCTGTTGCCCGATGAGGAGGGAACCACAGCCGCCCCGACCCGTTCCAGCCCGTAGTGCAGGCCAAGCGCACCGGTAAAAAGCCCGTACCCGAAGCAGATCTGCGCCATGTCCTCCTCGGTCACCCCTGCTGCCGAGATGATACGTGCCATGATCTCCGACCACATATTGAGATCGTTGCGGGTATAGCCAACGACAGTCGGCTTTCCGGTCGTACCGGAGGATGCGTGGATGCGCACCACCTTGCTTCGTGGGACGGCAAACAGCCCGAACGGGTAGTTGTCCCGCAGGTCGTCCTTGGTCGTGGGGGGTATGTATTGGATATCGGACAGGGTTTTGATTTTATCCGGGTCCAGCCCGATCGAATCGAACCGGTCGTGGTAAAGCTTTACGTTGTCATAGCAGTATCGCACAATCCGTTTCAGCCGCTCGAGCTGGACAGCTTCGATCTCTTTGCGTGACATCGTTTCCGCTTCCCTGTTGAAAATCATTGTCGCTTCACTCCATTTCCTGCCGGACTTTTTCAAAAGCACTCTGCCAATTCCGCTTTAGCGCGTTTATCTATTAAACCCAGCCAATCTATCATACCGCAAACAGGGGCCAAAATCAACCCTTTGCCGGTCGAATTTTGCATAAATATCCACTGTCCCCAAATTGGTTCTATTTCGGTTTTATAGTTAGAAAGCTTTCTCCACAAAGAAAAAATCTGGAATCCTGTGCAGTCATTTCCCGGATTAGCGGCACTAAATGACCAAAGGATCATTTACCACCTGATTCGAAGGAGGCGTAACAAATGAAAAAACTAATTTCCCTGTTTTTGGCAATTTCCTGTATCCTCACCCTGCAGGTTTCTGCCTTTGCAGCCAAAAACATCGTCGGACAGATTGTAGATGCAGATGGCAACCTTGCCGCCGACCGGTATGACACCATCCGGCCAGGAAGCGACTATTACTATATCATCGGAAAATCGGATGACGGATACAACATCCTCACCAAAAAGAACACCGTCCGGTTCCGGCTGAAAAAGAAGACCAACGGAAAATACGTCAGCGACGCGGACCTGATTGAAAAGGTGTTTAACGGCGCGCGGTACACCTGTATCAAGTTCTCGATCAAGGATAACTTCACCGCAGACGAATATAAAATAGAGATGGAAGCCCAGTTCCGCGCCATGCAGGACCTTGTGGTCGTCAACTATGAGGAAGCACTGGCAGGCCGGGAATTCCCGCTGCTCCAGGTCGAGACCAGCCGTCTCTCAACCAGTTCTCTGCAAAACGCAAAAGCCGCCTATGAAAAAGCGGTCGAAGCCGAAAAAAAAGCGCGTGAAACCTACAATGCCAAAAAATCTGCCTACGATGCCACTTCTGAAACGGTCAAACAGGCGCAGGCCAAGTATGACGAAGCTGTGAAGAAAGAAGCGGAAGCCAAAAAAGCTTATGATGCTGCAAAAGCTGCCCATGAAAACAGCCAGCGCGGCCGCGGGTCATTGGCAGATGCAGAAGCCGCATATCAGCAGGCAGTCAAAGAGCAGGCTGCTGCCCAAGCCGCCTACAATCAGGCTGTCGCAAACTATAATCAAAAAGCAGAACAGGTCAAAACGCTGAAATCCGCTTATGATGCCGCAAAAGCTGCGTACGACAAACAGTATGCCGACTATCTGAAAGCCGCCTCCAGTGAGGATGCGATCCAGAACGCCAAGGATGAACTGGTAGCCGCGCAGAATGCCCTGTCCACCGCGCAGAGCGAGCTGACAAATGCCCAAAACAAACTGAATGCCGCAAACACTGCGCTCAAGATCGGAACCAGCTTTGATGCGGTGTTTGTCGCAGCAAATGGGGTCCAGGCCGCTGCACAGGCTGTCACAAATTCGATAGCTCCAACTGCTGTTACCGCTTCCCTGCTGCGGATGAACGATGAACCTTTTGATGATGCACCGCTCGAGACTGACCTGGACAATGCACTTGATGAGGAGAAACAGGAACCGTCCGATGAGCCGCAAGAACCGTCCGATGAGCTGCAAGAACCAGAAGAGCAGGACGATCCAGAGCCGCCAGAGGAAACCGAACCGCCGAAACAGCAGGAGCCAACCCCAGAACCTCCAAAGAATACCGCTCCTACTACCCCCGCTATCCCAACTCCCGACCCCGCAAAGGTGCAGGCTCTGAAGGATGCAATTGCGCTGGCAAACACTGCAATTCAGGCGTATAACACCCTGATCGACCCCAACAATGCAAATCCCAACTCCCATATTCCACTCTGTGTCACCAATGCAGATAATACCAATAACTGGAATTCTGTATACACCACGATTACCACACTCAAGGCCACCACTTATGCAGCCAATATCGCAGATCTGCAAGCGAATGTGACCGCCGCACAGGCAAACGTAAACACCATACAGACAGATGTCACAACCAAACAGGAGATCGTGAACCAGAAACAAACAGTGTTGAATCAGGTGCAGGCCAACCAGACACGTATCTCCCCGCCGAGCGACGAACCGATGAAAGCTGCACTGGCGAGTTATAACGCGGCCAACGCCGAGCTCCCCGCACTGGAAACCGCGAAGAACAATGCCCAGACCGCTTTAAATGCCGCAAACCAGAATGTCGCGGACAAAAAACAGGCCCGGGATCAGGCGCAGGCCGATGATCTGGAAAAACAGATGAAACAGGCAGAGCAAACCTGGAATAACGCAAAGGCAACCACTGCGCAGCTGCTGAAAGCGCTGAATGATGCGAAATCCAAACAGGATGCTGCAAAAAAAGAGCTGGATAATGCGGAAAAAGCATTGAATGCTGCGGTGAAAGACACTGAAGAAAAGCTGGAATTCTACAATGCCAACCAGAAGGCTGAAACCGATGTGAAGCCCAACTTCAAGAGCGGCGAAACGATGACCACCTATTTCACCTTCTGGATTCAGAATGAGAACATCGACGATGATGACGATGCAACTTTCAATGCCGGAGATAAGGGGATCGTGATAAAGCCGGTCAAGAACGCATGGAACACTGTCACTTGGGAGAACAACGACGGCGCAATCGCGCGTGTCAAGTTCCTGGCGGACAGCGATTCGGATTTCTACTGCCCCGCCCTCTCGACCCGTTGGAACCGCAGTTATGACAAATACTTCGGCAGCGTTGACCTTGATGCATTCATGTTTGACTTTGTCGGAAACCCCAAGCTGCCCGCAACCTCCCGCGCTACCCTTGAGATCTATAACCCATTTGTGGATGAGGATGGCAGACTGACCGTCCCACTTACCGACCTTTATGTCTACGAACTTGTTGACGGGGAGCTGGTCGACCGGTCAAGCACCTTCACCGCCGGAAAAAATGAAGACGGCGATCAGGTAATCAGCCTGCGCACCCGCTCACTCGGCACCTATATCATCTCGGAAGGCCGCGCAAATCTCCCGAAAGAAGACCCGGTAAAACCATCCAAACCCAGCAAACCCGGGAATACAGATAAACCGACCACCCCTCCGAACTTCATCAAGGTCAATCCCAGCACCGGTGCCTGGTAATCTACAGATTTAAAATGGTTGGACGTTTCCCCCGTCTGTTTTTTCACAGACGGGGGTTCCCTTTTGTCTGGATTCCTGTTATAATCGAAATGCTTCAGAAGAATATTTTGGAGTCCGCAGCCTTTTGGCCGCAGGAAGCCGCCAGAAGCAGTGCTATATGGCTGCATATCTATGCATTTTTATACCAGAATGCAGATGACATCAGTGAATTTTGACGCCAATTTCGGAGCAATGTAACAAAAGGATACTGTTGAAAGGATGATGTAACATGAAAAAAATACTCCTGGTTCTGCTGTCTGCAGCGCTTCTTTGCGGCGCCCTTCCTGGCTGTTCGGGTGGGAAGGCCGCCCCCTCTTCTTCTGCGCCATCCGAGTCTGCACCCGCGTCAAGTGAGCCTGCCGCGAGCGAGAACGCGCCGGCGGCTTCTTCTGAACCGCCCGTCTCCCCTGCGGAAAAAACATCCATCCGAATCGGTGCGCTCAAAGGCCCGACCGCAATGGGCATGGTTAAGCTGATGGAGGATGCCGAAGCAGGTGATACCGCGAACGAATACAGCTTTACGATCTCGGCTGCGATTGATGAGGTCACCCCAAAAATCGTGCAGGGTGCATACGACATCGCTGCTGTCCCCGCCAACCTTGCGTCTGTGCTTTATAATAGTACAGATGGCGCAGTACAGGTGCTGGCAGTCAACACGCTCGGCGTACTCTATATCGTTGAAACGGGGGATTCGGTGCAGTCGGTCGCTGACCTGAAAGGGAAAACCATCTACGCAAGCGGCAAAGGCGCAACCCCGGAATACGCGCTCGACTATCTCCTTTCCGCAAATGGCATTGACCCTGAAAAGGATGTGACGATTGAGTATAAATCAGAGCACTCCGAATGTGTTGCCGCGATCGCCCAGACCGAAAATGGAATCGCCCTGCTGCCCCAGCCATTTGCTACCACCGCACAGGCCAAAAATGAGAATATCCGCATCGCGCTCGACCTGACTGAAGAATGGGAAAAAGTGCAGGAGGATGCAGAGGAAAAAAGCGCGCTGATTACCGGCGTGGTTGTCATCCGCAAGGAGTTCGCCGACCAGAACCCGGAGGCGGTTGCTGCATTCCTTGACGAGTATAAATCCTCAACCGATTATGTCAATGCAAATGTTGAAGAAGCCGCTGCGCTGATTGAAAAACAGGACATCGTGCCTGCCGCGGTCGCAAAAAAAGCCCTGCCTTACTGCAACATCACCTGCATCGAGGGGGCTGAGATGCAGTCGATGCTTGGCGGTTATCTCGGTGTGTTGATGGAACAGAACCCCAAAGCGGTGGGAGGCGCCCTCCCGGATGATGCGTTCTACTACAGCCGGTAAACGCCCGATCCGCCTTTGGGCGGTGGCTCTCTGGCTGATGGTCTGGCAGGCCGCAAGCTGGGCTGTGGGGCAGGAAATCCTGCTCGCCTCCCCTCTTGCGGTTTTGATCCGGCTGGGAGAACTCATGCAGGAAGCGTCGTTCTGGCGTGCGATCCTGTTCTCCTTCGTCCGGATTGTCTCCGGGTTCCTGCTTGCGCTGTCAGCCGGCTGTCTGCTCGCCGCTGCCGCCTCCTTCTGCGGCCCGATACGTGACCTGCTCGAACCGCTCCTGCTGACGGTTAAGTCGGTGCCAGTCGCCTCGTTTGTCATCCTCTGCCTAATCTGGATCCCTTCCCGCAACCTGTCGGTCTTTATCTCATTTCTGATGGTACTGCCGATCGTCTATACCAACCTGCTCGAGGGAATCAGAAGTACCGATCCACAGTTGCTCGAGATGGCAGAACTGTTCGGCGTGCCGCCACTGCGCCGTGTACGGTACATCTATCTTTCTCAGGTACTTCCCTATCTGCGTTCTGCTGTTACCGTTTCGCTGGGGCTTTGCTGGAAAGCGGGCGCTGCTGCCGAGGTGATCGGGATTCCCAAAGGCTCGATCGGTGAACACCTCTATCAGGCCAAAATCTACCTTGATACCCCCGACCTGTTCGCATGGACGGTTGTAATCCTTCTGGTAAGCCTCCTGTTCGAGCGATTGTTCCTGTTCGGGCTTCACCTCCTTCTCCAGACCATCGAAAGGATGTGACCTGATGATAGAGATTAACCAGCTTTCCAAAACATATGGGGAAAAACAGGTGCTTTGCCGGTTCTCCGCTTCCTTTCCGGAGGGAGAAACCATCTGCATCATGGGCAAGTCCGGATGTGGGAAAACCACCCTTCTCCGCCTGATGATGGGTCTGGAGCCTCCTGACAACGGTTCTATTTGCGGCGTTCAGGGAAAACGGATCAGCGCAGTATTTCAGGAAGACCGTCTCTGCGAAAACCTCAGCGCAGTGTCTAACATCCGCCTGGTCTGTGCCAACCGGTTCTCCCGCCCCCAAATCGAACAGTCTTTTGCGGAAGTGGGGCTAGAAGGGTGTCTGGAGCAGCCTGTCAGGGAATTGAGCGGTGGGATGAAGCGCCGGGTTGCAATCGTACGCGCGCTGCTCGCAGACTTTGATCTGCTCTTTCTCGACGAACCATTCAAAGGTCTGGACCCGGAAACCGAACGGCTCACCGCCGCGTACCTGCTGCGGAAAACCGCTGGCAAGACGGTTTTTCTGGTCAGCCACAACCCCAGAGGGACCGAACGGATGCAGGGGCATCTCTTCCGGATGCCGGACCCACCTATCCTATCTGAAAAATAAGGAGAGAAAATCTATGCGTTATACTGGCCGTGTTTTTCGCCCTCCCAGTGAAGCCTATAGCCTGATCGTACAGGCAACCATCGGATGCTCTCACAATAAGTGTGCGTTCTGCAACATGTATAAGGAAAAGCAGTTCCGCGTCCGTCCCCTTGAGGAGGTGCTTGAGGATTTCGATATCGCGCGGGCATCCTATCCCCAGATCGGGCGTGTCTTTCTCGCGGACGGTGATGCGCTGATCCTGCCACAGGAACATCTGCTGAAAATCCTCAAAAAAATCCGTGAGGAGATCCCGGAGTGCGAGCGGGTCGGCATCTACAGTTCTCCCCGGAGCATCAAGAGCAAGACTCCGGAACAGCTCGCTGAACTGCATCAGGCCGGGCTTGGGATCGCCTATCTGGGGCTGGAATCAGGCAATGAGGAAATTTTAGCCCTGATGAACAAGGGAGAAACCGCTGCCGAGATTGTAGAAGCAGGCCGCAAGATAAAAGATGCCGGTCTCGCCCTCTCGGTGACAGTCATCAATGGCCTGGGGGGCGCGGAGCGCTGGGAACAGCATGCAGTCGATACCGCGCATGCACTCTCGGCGATGAAACCAGATTATATCGGTCTGCTGACTCTGCGGGTCTATTCGGGCACCCCGCTTCAGGAATGGGTGCAAAACGGCGAGCTGACCCTGATGGACCCACCCGCCCTTGCGCGTGAAACCCGTCTGCTGCTCGAGCATATCGACAGCGAGGGCAGCGTGTTCCGCTCCAATCATGCATCCAACTATCTTCCGCTGGCAGGGACGCTGAATGCTGACCGCGTTTCGATGATTGCCCAGCTCGACAAGGCGCTCGCCGGAAAACGCCGGTTCCGTTCGGCGGTCGAGCTTGGATTCTGAGCGTTTTCTTCCCATATAGAGCAGCCGGAACCATTTTATGGTTCCGGCTGACTTTCTTTAAAAAGTTTTCTGCATCCATCTGTTCAGTGCTTGCAGCTGTTCTGGGGTATGGAAATAGTGTTCGGCCTCCGGCACTGTCTCTAACTGGCAGGAAAACTGCCTGACAAACTTGGAGATGGTATCCGCTTCGCACAGCTCATCCCGACTGCCATACAAAATATGGGTGGGTATCCCCCATTCACAGACCGGGTGTGTCTGCACATAAACATAGTAATCCCAATATAGAGTCTGCCCGATCGGTGTAGGAACTGTCTGCTGTTCCTGGAGCTGTTGTTCGGTTACGTGGAACCACCCCATCATATTTTGGATGATCCGCTGCATATCCACAACCGGCGAGAGAAACCATGCCCCATCCAGAGCCGCCCCGGCGTATGCCAGAAGGCTGAAATACGCCCCCATACTGTTGGCAAATAGGCGGATCTGCTTCCAATTTTTCTCTGCATACTGCAGAATTTCCCTCAATTCTTCCACGCAGTTCTGTACCTTGCAGAGGGTGGATTCCTGCTTACGGTCCCCATGTTCGGGTAGGTCGAAGCTCACAACCTGATACCCACGTGCACAGGCGTTTTCTGCCAGCAGTTCGATCGGCCGGTCCATCTTATGGGATTGATTTCCATGCACTGCAATAAATCCTTTTTCCGACGGGTTCCCCCATAAAACAGACGGAATCCCATTGATCTGTAACGCTTTCTTTTCCATAAAATCATTCCTCCATTTGAAAACATACAGGAAACAGCCGCAACAGGTATCCTCTGCTGCGGCTGTAAATTTTTACTTGAGCTGTCCTTTCAGGAAGTTCATATAGTTGATAAAATGTGCAAATACGATTCCCGGCTCTTGGAGATCAGGGTTCCAACGTTTCACCCACTCAAGCGAGATAAACCCTGTGTAACCGTTGTCGTCGAGCAGTTTGAGCGCATCAAACACCGGTACATCCCCGTATCCCATCATCCGGTAAACAATCTTCTTGTCCTGGACCACCGAGTCTTTGACATGCATATACTTCACCCACGGGCCGATCAGCGCATAGGTTTCTGCCGGGGCCTCATGGAAATAGCGGTAGGGATGGTGCAGGTCCCAGAGAACCCCGCCCGATTCGGGGTCTACCCCGCGCATAAACGATTTCATCGCCCGGCTATCCGCCAGCATTCCCGCTGTTTCGATCAAAACGCAGACATTCTTCCCCTTCGCATAATTGCAAAGCTGGTCATAGAGCGCTTTGGCCTGGAGTAAATCCTCTTCATCGGTAGGGGCGGGGTTGGTGGTCACCACCACACGCACAAACGGCGTGCCGATCCGGGAGGCGCAGTCAATATAGGCTTTTGCCTCCTCCAGATAGCTGTCAACCTCCCCAATCAGCCCGAGACACGCCCCGGAAGTCAGCATCGGAATGGTCATCCCTGCTTTCTCCAGACGTTCTCTGGTGCGTCCGATATGCGCTTCATCCAGTGCTTTGATCTTCGGTGCGAACATCTCGTTGCCCACACCGCGGATTTCGATTCCATCCAGCCCCATATCCTTGGCTGTCGCAAAAATTTCATCCCACGACCATCCGGGGCATCCCAGTGTTGAAAATGCAATTTTCATCGAATTCCACCTCTTCTGCCGGCAATCCGGCGGTTTCCATTTTGGTTTTTCTGCTCTGCTTCGGTTCAGTCCACCCGGTCGACAATCTTGATGCCGCCCTTTCCGCGGGAAACTGTCCCTTTGCTGCTTGAAGAACTGCGGTCGTCCTCTTCCCGGTCATCCTCGTCATCGTCATCATCGTTCTTATCCGATGATTCCCTGATATAAAGCATCACAGTATCCCGGTTCTTGTCCAACATGGTCCCAGGCTCCCGGTCGGCGCGGACAATCACATCCGGCTCATAAGTACTGTTCTGTACCGGGATCAGATTGTATTTGATTCCCAGCCCATCCAGAAGTCCGGTCGCTTCCTCGATCTCCTTGCCCACAACTTCCGGCATCTCAATCCGCTCCGCTCCCTGGGAAACAAACAAAGTCAGCTTTCCGCCTTCCTCCAGCTCTGTTCCTTCCAGCGGCTGCTGGTCAAAGATCACGCCTTCCTCATACTTATCATTGTATTTTTCTACATAATCAATCTCATACCGGCGGCTCAGTTCCTTGTTGTTCTTCACCGAGCTGGCGACCTTGCCCACCAGCGGGGGAACCTTGCCTTCCTCCAGCAGGTCGTCATCTGAGAAGCTCTCTCCTGACGAGACTTCGGAACTGCTTGACTGCTTCGGCCGAGAGGACGGGTTGAGCAGGTCGTTCAGGTAATTGCTCGCAATCCAATAGAATCCTCCTGCGAGTGCACCGGTCGCGAGCAGCAGGGTCAAAAACCACGAAAGGAACGGATGGGACCGTTTCTGCTTACGCTTGCGGCGTTTTCCCATATTTTGTGCAGGGCGCTGCTGCCGGCGCGGTTCCAGCTCCTGTCTGGCATGGGGCATCGACTGCAAAACCGAAGCGGCAGGGTCCGGACGCGGCGCCTCCCGGACTGCCATCAGGTCGATGCCCTCTTCGTAGTCCAGTTCCTGCGCCGGTGAAAGGCGCTCTTCCCGGCGGCGGTTGGCCGCCGCCTGTAAAATCTCAGCGCGGTGGCGTTCCTCCTCAACCCGCTGTGCGTCAGGTGCTGAACGCTTGGAGGGGGCGGTATAGACAGCGGTGTTGGATCCCTCGTTTGCAAGAAGGTCAGCGATAAATGCTTCCGCTGTCTGGGTACGGTCCTCCAGCTCAACCGCCAGCGCTCGATTGATCGCCCGTACAGCGCTCTCGGGCATATCCGGGCACTGCCCCTCCTCGAGCAGGTCGTCCCCATAGACACGATCCTGCGCAGAAGGCGGGTTCTGCCCAGTGACTGCCCAGTATGCCAAGGCACCGAGCGCATAAACATCGGTCCATGTCCCCTGCCAGCTGTTCAGCGAGTACTGCTCCGGCGCAGCATAACCGGTGAACAGCTGCGCGGAAATCTCACTTTTATTGGTGCGGGCGGCGGCAATCGAAAAGCAGCTCAACCAAAGTGCCCCCGACTGGTCAAGGTGGATGGTGCGCGGGGACAGACCGCGATGGATCAATCCCGCCCGATGCGCACTGGTAACCGTGTGGAACAAAGGCATCAGCAGCTTTTTGGTGTGGCGCCAGCTCAAATGCCCGCCACTGCGCTGCAAAAACGATTCGAGCGAGATGGTTTTGATATAACGGTAAACCGCATAAACGGTATTGTTGGCAGGGACAACCCCGGTAACCGGAAGGATCTTCTCGGTTGGAGGAAGCGCGGCAATCGCGCGGCAGAGATCCTCAAAATCTGCCATCAACGCTTTGTACTGCGCCTCCGAACTCGGAAGCGGCTGTACCTCGCCGTCAGTCTGACGCCGGGTGATGTTCGAGGGGACATACTCCCGGATCCAAACCCGAAGTTCCTCGTCACAATCGTATCCAACATACCAAGCGCCCTCCGGGTCGCTGGCGACCAGCCTGCCTACCACATAACGTCCTGCAAGGGTGGTACAGGGCTGCAAGTACCGCGGGTCTCCCGGCGTATTCTGATCGTATCCACAGACGCTGCAAACGCCGCCGTCAAAGTTCGGAGACATACAGCCCATACATAGCCTATACTCATTGGCTGCCATCTATGTAAAACACTCCTAATTCAAAGGTTTATGCGGTCTCAATCGCCGCATCGCTCTCCAGGTGGAGCTTTTCAACCGCCATCTCCCGCAGCTTATACTTTTGAATCTTGCCGCTGGCGGTCATCGGGAAACTCTCCATGAAGAGCACATATTTCGGCACCTTATGCCGCGCCATATTTTCACGCACTGCGTCCTGAATATCCTTGCCGGTCAGCCCATCCTCCCATGCACGCGGGATAACACAGGCACAGACCTCTTCCCCATACTGCTGGCTTGGGACGCCGATCACCTGCACATCACGCACAAACGGATGGGTATACAGGAATTCCTCGATCTCCTTCGGGTAGATGTTTTCTCCGCCACGGATAATCATATCCTTAATCCGGCCGGTAATCTTGTAATAACCGTTTTCATCAACCATCGCGAGATCACCGCTGTGCAGCCAGCCATCCTCATCGATCGCCTGGCGGGTAGCCTCTTCCATCTTGTAATAGCCCTTCATGATATTGTAACCACGCGCACAGAATTCGCCCGGTGTATTGGGCGGGAGGGTTTCGCCCGTTTCAGGATCGACGATCTTGGTTTCGACAAACGGCATCGCCTTGCCCACCGTCGTGACCCGCAGTTCCAGACTGTCGTCCGTGGTAGTCATCGTGGTTGCAGGGGATGCCTCGGTCTGTCCATAGGTGATCGTGATTTCCTTCATCCCCATCTTGTCAACCACCAGCTGCATCACCTTGATCGGGCAGGGGGAACCCGCCATGATCCCGGTACGCAGGCGCGGGAATTTGTAATCATGGAAGGTCGGGTGTTCCAGCATCGCGATAAACATGGTGGGGACCCCATGTACAGCGGTACAGTTCTCATTTTGGATCGCCTTCATCACCTCGGTGGGGCGGTAGGTCTCAACCGGCACCATTGCAGTTGCATGGGTCAGGCTCGCCATAACCGCCAGCACCAACCCAAAGCAGTGAAAAAACGGCACACAGATACAGAGCTTATCCTCGTGGGTGAACTTCATGCAGTCCCCGATGCACTTCCCGTTGTTCACGATGTTGTAATGGGTCAGCATGACCCCCTTCGGGAAGCCGGTGGTTCCCGAGGTATACTGCATATTGGTCACATCATGGGGGTCCACCTGGCTGAACACCTCACGGAACTGTTCCTCCGAAACCGATTTTCCCTGCTCCGCAATGGTATTCCAGCCAACCATGCCGGCAGGCGTTTCCTCCTTGCCTGCATAGATCACATATTTCAGAAACGGCAGCATCGGATTGCTGCACTCCCCCGGTCTGGTGTCCCGGAGCTTCGGGCAGAGTTCATTGATGATTTCAACATAATTGGCATCCTTCAGCCCATCAATCAGTACCAGCGCTTTGGAGTCGGACTGCCGCAGCAGATATTCCAGCTCGAACACCTTATAGTTGGTGTTTACCGTCACCAGTACTGCCCCGATCTTTGCCGAAGCAAACAGAGCCAGCAGCCATTCGGGCACATTCGTCGCCCAAATTGCGATATGATCTCCATGTCCAAGCCCCATCGCAAGGAATCCCTTAGCGATCCGGTTGACCTCATCATCAAACTCTTTCCATGTCATATCGAACGGGCGGTCAATATATTTAATCGCCTGATCGTCCGGATACTGGCGGGCTACCTGTTCCAGCAGCCCGCCAACCGTGATAGATACTAATTCACTCACCGTATTTTCCTCCCTATCGTCATCGGGATTTCGGCCTCCCCAGCCTGCTCGCCGCAAAACGTCCGCATGGTGCGGAAGCACTCTGCCAAGCATTCATAATCATTACGGGCCATAAAAGCCCGCAGATATGACCAAAACACTTAAGAACAGGCATTGTCTGCCTTTAAGCGGCCGGAAATCCCACAAGCACGCTTTGCATGCTCGATATGACTACGTAAACTGAAGCACAAGGCTGCTTTACGGCAGTTCCCTGCAGCGATACCGCCACAGGCTTAAAAAGAATCGGCAGGACTCTTTTCAAGTGCTTCGATTATAAACCGCAAAGCGGTTTGTTCGTTAGACCTTATTATAGACGCTGACAGCTCGTTTGTAAAGAAATTTGTCGGATTTTTATAAGCGAAGTATTGGGAAAGCCGTTTTATTCCCTTGCTTTCAAGTTCATGATTGGTGTGAGCCATATTTTTCTTCTGCAACAAGCGGTATCTGCCTTTTTGCAGACTACTGGGAAAAAACCTTCGCCTTTACCCTTACAGACGCCTGTTTCTTATAGAAAGCCCATACTCTGTTTCGATCAAGACCCTTCCCCCGCGATCCCCAGCTTTTCCCGTTATTCGGATCTCTTATTTCTGAGATGATTTCCATCGTTTTCCAAGCAGAAACATCGCAGCCATTCCCGCTGCTGCCGCCCCAGTCGAAACCGCCGGAAGTTCCTTTTTCCGGTCTGTATCCACCTGTGATCCCATCGTACGGACGATAACCTGCGGACTGGAGGATACTGGTTGTGTAGATTCTCCATCCTGTGGTTCGGTTTGATCCTGCTCCTGCGCAGATATTGGAGGCTGAACCTGCGGCTGCTGCATCATAATCACAGGGGCAGGCGGCAAATTGTTGTCCGTCGACCCCCACATAATCAACGGCGATTCATCCTCTGATTCCTCTGTATTACGGCTCCTGCGGCGGTGAGGACGCGGTCTGCGCTCAGGGTCCGGTCCGAGGATCGGTTCCTCCGCGCTCTGCTGCGGTTCCGAACTGGAAGGATTGGGCTGCTCCGATGGACCGGAGGAGATATCTCCTGGTTCCGAAGAGGACGGCGAATCCGGAATAGATGGACCTTCCGAAGAGGAGGGTGGATTCTCTGGTACAGACGGTTCCGAGGAAGAGGGCGGTTCCTCTGGGATGGATGGCTCCGAAGAAGGCGGTTTCTCTGGGTCGGACGGTTCCGAGGAAGAGGGCGGTTCCTCCGGCGTAGAAGTCTCCGAAGAAGAGGATGGTCCTTCGGAGGAAACGGGCGGGGGCTCCGAAGAAGCCGCATCATCCTTGGATGAGGACGACTCCGACCCGGACGGCTCCTCCTCTGAAGAGGATGGCGGAGCCGGCATCTCCGGCCCAACCTCTAGAGACTGCCCATAAAATGCGACTTCCGAAAGCAGGAACAGATTCTGCTCCACAGGTGCATCCGGCATATCAAACCCCGGGACCGCCCGATGTTTCTGGAGCTGAATCCTGACATAGGACGCACCCGCTGGAATCTCTGCGGTATAGGTCTCGTGGTAGTAGAATCCGTTGGCCTGTTTCCGATAAGAGGTCAGCCGCACCTGTGATAGATCAAAAAAATTATTGCCATCTGGTGAATATGCGATATTTACCCCATAAAATGGATTGGGAAGATGCAATCCCTCTTGATCTGTTTCCGAAAAATACAGGCCGATCGGAGCTGCCCGCAGAAGATATGCTTTTCCGCCGTCCACCAGAAATATCCGATCCTGCACAGCATCATAATGGCAGCGTATTGCATCCGAGAGTGCGCCTCGCTCCGACTCCCCCAGAATATAGGCTCCATATTTTCCTCCATAAGAGGTTGGCATCGCAAACGAACCATTTTTGACGTAGACGCTCACGTGGACTGTCTCACTTCCCCGCACCTGATAAATCGCCGATGCCTGTTGCGCCTGCTCCCGTATGGGCAGCACCGTCTGATCCGGACAGGCGGACCAGCCCGAGAAGTCAGAAAAGTTTGAAATCTGCGCTCCAAAACCGCTGTAGGTTTTGACCGCATCGCCTGACACAGAATCACATGTATCAATATAAGGGCTGGAAGATGCGTATACTTCAAATCCACAAAGGACGCAGGCCAATAGGAAGCAAATCCCCAGAACCCATCGTTTCATCTGTAATCCCTCCGCTGTCTTTCTCAGTCCATTATAGCAAAATTCGACCTGAATTTCAATTTTTCGACATTTTGAATTTTCTCAAGAAACAGCGGATTGGATATATTTTCCTGTATGGCCTCCGGCTGACTGCACATACTATCTTCGGCAGGGTTCTGCCAACCGTTTGAAAACGCGCATCCTGCGCGGGCAGCCAACCCTGTAAGGATGGGAAACCATCCCGTCCTTTACATAATAAGAAACCCCACCAGCGAACTGGTGGGGGCCATCCTTCCAAAGATGAGACGGTTTTTCAGACCTCTCACGTACGGGTTAAGAGGTCCGCGACATAAAGCCCATTTGCAGCCGCCTGAGAGAGGGAACGCGTAAAACCTGCACCATCCCCAACAGCATAAATACCCTCGCAGCCATCAATTTCAAATTCGGTCGCTTTCGGACGCGCAGAGTAATATTTACATTCGATGCCATAAAGCAGCGTATCATAGTTGGCTGTTCCCGGAGCGATCTGATCGAGTGCATGCAGAGCTTCCACAATGTTGTCAAGCTGCCGTTTCGGAATACAAAGGCTCAAATCACCTGGAACGGCACTCAAAGTTGGACGGACACTCCCCTGCCGCAGCCGCTTTTCATCGGTCCGCCGCCCGTTTTCGAGATCCCCCAGCCGCTGTACCAGCACGCTGCCGCCGCTGATGAGGTTGGCAAGAGACGCAACATGACGCGCATATTCGATCGGCTCGCGGAATGGCTGGGTAAAATTGGTGGTTGAGAGGAGCGCAAAGTTGGAATTCTGGGTTTTCCGGGACTCATCCCGATAGCTGTGCCCATTGACGGTAAGTACCCCATTGGTGTTTTCGGTAACAACCAGTCCGCGGTCGTTGAAACAGAACATACGGATGATGTCACCGTACTGTTTGGAACGGTACCGGATTTTCGGTTCATAGATTTTTTTGGCGAAGTCCTCCCAGACCATTGCAGGAAGCTCGACCCGCACGCCAACATCTACCTGATTATTGGAAAGCGGTATCTGGTTCCGTTCGCACCAGTCGGAGAAGAACAGGCTGCCGGCCCGTCCAACCGCAAAAATAATCCTGTCGGCAGTACAGGTCTGCTCCCCATCCTGATTGGAAAACTCGATTGTGTGGGAGTTCTTGTCTACATTGGTGACACAGGTGCCGGTCAGCAGGGACACCTTATCCCGCAGAGAATTGACCAGATGCACCATTGTATCAAAGTTGGAGTCGGTCCCCAGGTGCTTGAGCTGCGCCTGGCTCATGTGAAGGTCAAACTCCAGGCAGCGTTTTTTCAGTTCATTATTGGGCATGAACCGTTCGGTGGTCGCCCCAAAGCTGACCAGGATGCTGTCCGCCTGCTCAATATAGTCGATCACCGTTGCATCCGGCAGAAATTCGGTCAGCCAGCCGCCATATTCAGTGCTGATGACATATTTTCCATCCGAAAATGCACCCGCACCTGCAAGGCCCTCCATAATGGCGCAGGATTTGCATTTGATGCAGGTGGACACCTTCTTTGCGACAATCGGGCAGACACGGCGCTCTAGTGGATGCCCCTTCTCAAACAGGACGACCGAAAGGGCGGGGTTGCGCTCGGTGAGGCGGTAGGCGGCCATCAAACCGCTGATCCCACCACCAATGATGGCTACATCATACTGTTTAGACATGGGATTCGGAGTCTCCTTTCCGGTGTATCTTAAATCTCGGCCGGTTGAGCCGGAGTTTTTTCCTTTTTTTGCGAAGTGCTCGGCTGTAGAGCCGGAAGGGATGGTTCTTGCGGGTACGCTCCCGCAAGGCATTGCGATAGACCTTGATGACATAATTGGCGAGGTCAAGCGCACCGCTTTTCTCGACCGAACGGCGTGCAGATGCGCGCAGGCTGGAAAGCTGCTCCTCTGTCATTCCACGCAGCAGGCGGATCTTCTCAGCCATCTCCTGTGCAGAGCTGAATATAAACCCGTTTACGCCATCCCGCACCTGCCCTTCATTGAGCGGGTCGGTGATCTGTAGCACCGGGAGGCCGGTTGCCATCCCTTCGAGCATTGAGATCGAGTTGGTGTCCGAGGTGGACGCTGTGATATAGAAATCACAGGCTGCAAAGTATGGGGGAATCTCATCATGCAGAATTTTTCCCGCAAAGGTAACCATATCGGAAATTCCGAGATCCCTGCTGAGTGCCTCCAGTTCCTCCTTACACGGCCCGTCCCCAACGATCAAAAGCCGAATCTGCTCCTCTGGCTGGATGGTTTCCTTCCAGTGGTGCAGCAGAAGATCAACACTTTTTTCGCGCCCCAGCCGCCCCACAAAGATGCCGATCATCATCTGTTCGGTATATCCGAACCGCTCCCGGAATGCCTCTTTTTTAACCGGGTCGATCTTTTCGGGATTAAATGCCTCAAGATCAACCGGATTGGGGATCACGTTCACCGTTTTATAGACCCCCTCTTTGCGGAAATACTCCTCACATTTTTTCGAGGGACCGGTCAGAGCCTGTGCAGATTTTGCAAACAGCTTTGTATACTTGTGTGAGAGCCTGGTCGCCATTGGTGCAAGGGGTTGCGGCGCAACATAATAGATGTATTCGTCATACATCGTATGCAGGGTATAAACCAGTGCGATCCGCAGCACGCGTGCAATCATGATCCCGGAAAGCCCGATTCCAAATTCATTGTGGACATGGATCACATCCGGCTGAAACCGGCTGACCATCTTGAGACGGGTGGTTGAGAGCGGCATGGCAACCCCATAACCGTAAAAGCGTTCGGAGGTGTGGGCCGGGCAATGAAGCACCCCGTCCGCGATATAATGCCGATGGGCGTCGGCATCCGCCGTTACGACCAGCACCTCATGCCCAAGCTGCTCAAGGCCGTCCTTTAAAGATTTTACATGGGTGACAACCCCATTGATATGGGGAAGATAGGTTTCGGTAAACAATGCAATTTTCATACGTTCTACTCCCGAACAGGTAAAGTCAATCAATATATAGTATAACACACTCCCGCAGCAATTCCAAGTAGGAGCCGGAAACTCGCCAGGGCAACAGCATTTGAAATTATCCAAAAAGGATATCAAGAAGACGCTGTGGATTCAAGGCGGCGGCAAA
>NZ_QZEG01000226.1:0-609 GCF_009917605.1 Anaerotruncus sp. 1XD42-93
GTCTGCTATGTGATTAAAAACCTGGGCAAGCAGCTTAAAAAATTCGGGATGCAGGTGGTTCAGGATCAGGTGTGGGGACGGGTCAGCGAAAACCGGGAAGCCCATAAATCCACCCGGCTCTACATTGACGAGATGCACCTGCTTCTCAGGGAGGAACAGACCGCCGCCTATACCGTTGAGATTTGGAAACGGTTCAGAAAATGGGGCGGAATCCCGACCGGGATTACCCAAAATGTCAAGGACTTGCTGGCAAGCCGGGAAATTGCGAACATTTTTGAAAACAGCGATTTTATTTATATGCTGAACCAGGCGGGCGGCGACCGTCAAATCCTGGCAAAGCAGCTCAATATCTCCCCGCACCAGCTTGGCTATGTGACCAACTCCAATGCCGGCGAGGGGCTTTTGTTCTATGGCAACGTGATTATCCCATTCGTTGACCATTTCCCCAAGGACACGGAACTCTATTCGATCATGACCACCCGCCCGGAGGACTTGGCGGAACAGTAAAGGAGGGTAAGATTTGGAACACAATCAGGAAATTATGGAGCAGTTTTTGAAGCTGCTTTCGGAAAACGGGCGGGCGGGACAGTCAGAGGATTTGTCCCGCCT
>NZ_QZEG01000227.1:0-607 GCF_009917605.1 Anaerotruncus sp. 1XD42-93
CAGGGCAACAGCATTTGAAATTTTGCCAAAAAGAGATATAATCAGGAATATGGAATTAAAAAGATTAAAATCGAGCTTAGAGCAGATAGAAGATCCCCGGCGAACAAATGGCGGGCATATCCTGCACAAGCTGGAAGACATCATTATCATAGGGCTATGTACGGTAGTGTGCGGGGGAGAGGACTTCCCGGATATGGAGGAATTTGGGAAGGAAAGAGAGGAATGGCTGAAGAAATTCCTGGAACTGCCTCACGGAATACCGGATAGCGACACGTTTCGGCGAGTATTCGAAAGGATCAAGCCCGAAGCGCTGTCAGAATGCCTGTATGACTGGCTGGGATGCCACCGCCAAGAGGGCAGTGTAATTGCTGTAGACGGGAAGACCATTCGCGGCAGTAAAACGGATAGCCATAAAGCGTATCATGTAGTCAGTGCGTTTGCAGCGGAGAACCAGCTGGTACTGGGTGAGATTGTGACGGATGAAAAGTCCAACGAGATCACAGCAGTGCCAGAACTTTTGGGTTCTTTGAACATAGAGAACAGCATCATAACGGCGGACGCAATGAGCTGCCAGAAAGAAATTGTCAAGAAGATCCGGGAGGGCAAG
>NZ_QZEG01000228.1:0-603 GCF_009917605.1 Anaerotruncus sp. 1XD42-93
TCTCCCTGTATATGCTGCCTCGTCTGGGGCACGCTGCTTCCTCCTTCCAAACATTCATCACAAAATTAATAGATTGAGATTCACTGCATGAAGGGGCGCTGTCTTTCAGCGCTCCAAAACAGAAAAAAGCCGCACCCAAAGGTGCGGCCTGAAGAAGGAAGGCAAACAAATATATGCCGGAGAAAGAACGCTTTGTCCGGCGTTATCTGTCGCGCAGAAAAACAGCTTTTCCACTTGTCATATCGAGGTTTTTATGCTATGATAACCATGATCTTCGATCATTTATCGTGGGAGTCGCTTTTTTTCGCCCCTGTTTTGAAACAGGTTATTAATTCTGTTGCATCTCTCTTAACAGATCAAACCCATCCGTTCCATCTGTCGGACATGCTCCGCTTCGGTGGAGATGAGATAGAGCCGGGTTGTTTCAATACTGGAATGGCCCAACACATCCGCCAGCTTTGCCACATCCCGGCAAACCCGATAGAAGGTTTGGGCAAACAGGTGCCGCAGATTGTGCGGAAAGACCTTGGACGGTGCAACCCCCGCCTTTTCGCAGAGCGACTTCATCTCCGCCCAGATCTGGCGGCGGCTCATCCCTTTTCC
>NZ_QZEG01000229.1:0-596 GCF_009917605.1 Anaerotruncus sp. 1XD42-93
TTGATCTGCTCCCGCAGCAGGCGCTCCTGCCGTTCCCGGCTGATGGGAATACGCTCAAACTGGGAGTGTCCGATAATCACCGCGTCATAGTCCCCGGTGGCGATTCTGGCGCAGAATTTCTTGCGGTTGTGGCTTTCAAAATCCTTTTTGGTGGTGACAAGGATATTCGCGGAAGGGTAGAGCCGTAAAAACTCGGAGGCCCACTGCTCGGTCAGGTGGTTCGGCACCACAAAGAGGGATTTCTGGCACAGGCCCAGCCGCTTGGATTCCATCGCGGCGGCTACCATTTCAAAGGTCTTGCCCGCGCCCACCTCATGGGCCAGCAGGGTATTCCCGCCGTACAGCACATGGGCGATGGCGTTTTTCTGGTGTTCCCGTAACGTAATTTCCGGGTTCATGCCCGCAAACCGGATATGCTGCCCGTCATACTCGCGGGGGCGGATGCTGTTCATTTCCTCGTTGTACTGGCGCACCAGCGTCTGCCGCCGCTGTGGGTCCTTCCAAATCCAGTCCCGGAAGGCTTCCCGGATCGCCATCTGCTTCTGGGCGGCAAGGGTGGTTTCTTTGGCGTTGAGTACCCGGCGCTCCCGGCCCTC
>NZ_QZEG01000230.1:0-586 GCF_009917605.1 Anaerotruncus sp. 1XD42-93
ACCTGCCCGTTTACAATGCCGCGCTGGGCCAGATTTTCCCGGATTGCGATAGGGTCTATATCGTCCAGATTATCCCGTTCAGCCTCTGTAAAAAAGCGGTCCTCTTTGATAAGCTGGGCGATCCGGCGCTGTACCTTGGGCCAGGGCAGTTCCATTTCTTCGGGGTTTCCGGCGCGGACAATGAACAGGTTTGTATGTTCAGGACCGCCGTACTCCCTGGACAGCCATGCGGCAGTATCTTTTTCCCGCCCATGCTCCTTCATATAGCGGACTACGGCCCGTTTGCTGTCCATATCGCCGTTCCATGCACAGAGGGCTTCGTCAATATCGTCCTGGGAGAGAGGGCGCAGAAGCTCATGGAGCTTTGGATAGGTTTCGCCAATCACCTCTTGATGCAGGCGGTGGCGGAACTCCGGCACATCCGAATACTGTTTGAGAAGCTGCAAATCACCGGAGCCAAGAACCGCGCGGCGCACAGCGGCGTTGCCCTCAATCACAGCGTTTTCATGGTCAGAATGGCCGCAGGCGTTGCGGTATGCCGTATCCTCCATGATGGCGGCGGTCACAACCGGCTTGTACTGTTCCA
>NZ_QZEG01000231.1:0-577 GCF_009917605.1 Anaerotruncus sp. 1XD42-93
CGGCGGTGCAGCTCACTTCCAGCTGGAATGAGTGGATGCGGTTTCTGGACACAGCCTCCAGGCTTTACAAATACCCGTTCCATGACCAGCTGATGATCTACGCCCAGCGCCCGGACGCTACCGCCTGTGCGGAGTATGACCTGTGGAATGACAAGATGGGCCGCTATGTCCGGCGCGGCTCCAAGGGCATCGCCCTGGTGGACGATTCCGGGGACCGGACCCGGCTGCGGTATGTCTTTGACATCTCCGACACCGGAACCCGCCCGCACTCCCGCACCCCCTGGCTCTGGAAGATGGAGGAACGGCACATAGATTCCATCTCCGCCATGCTGGAAAACCGGTATGGGGTGGGCGGCGATGATTTAGGCGAGCAGATGACCGAGATCGCCCGCAGGCTGGCCGGGGAATACTGGGCGGACAACGGGCGTGACTTTCTTTACATCGTTGACGATTCCTTTTTGGAGGAGTACGATGAGCTTAACATCGAAGTCCAATTCAAAGCCGCCGCCACCGTCAGCATCGCCTATTCCCTGATGTCCCGCTGCGGGCTGGCCCCGGAGCAGTATTTCACCCACGA
>NZ_QZEG01000233.1:0-568 GCF_009917605.1 Anaerotruncus sp. 1XD42-93
CAGGGCAACAGCATTTGAAATTATCCAAAAAGGATATCAAGAAGACGCTGTGGATTCAAGGCGGCGGCAAAGCGCTTTTTCTGGATACTGAGCCTGCGGCCGAAGTCAGCATTTTTGCAGAGCGCCAGAGCAGTTTTCCGGAGGATATTCAGGTTGAGCGGGGACATATCTTTACAGGCTTTGGAGGCGTCCTCATTGAAAATAGCGTCCAGACACCAGTGCAACTGGTTCTCTATGGACCAGTGCTTGCGTACCGCATAGGCAAAACGTTCTAAATCAGTAACAGAAGAGAGAAAATACCGGGCATCTGTTGTGGTTTCATTGCCTCTACTGATTGTGGCCGTCACCATACCAACAGCTTGCAGTCCGTCCCATTCCGCCTGCTGGGGTAGCCAGGACAGGTCGTTCAACAGGCGGTAGTCCCGCTTTTCGAGCCTGCCATGATCCTTCACTTTGGTCACAAAGCTGGGTAGTTCTCCAGAGAAATGTTCAAAATACAGTGAAATATCCTCCAGCAGGGCCGGATGATTTCCCTTCAGGCTGATCACATAATCTGCCTTGCCCTCCC
>NZ_QZEG01000234.1:0-566 GCF_009917605.1 Anaerotruncus sp. 1XD42-93
CTCAATTTTTTTCAAAAAATTGCGGGGTCGAGGGGCAGTGGGACAGCGGAAGTCTGGTTCCAGACCAGACTTCCAGGCGCAAAGCGCCTTCCTCGGGGCTTCTCGGGCTTTCAGCCCGAAGCGCGGCATACGCCGCGACGCCCCTGCGGGCTGTCTTGCGGGTTAGGGGTCAGCGACCCCTCCCCGCAGGCCCCACCCCGGCAAGCTCGGCGAATTTCTTATTTTCTCAATTTTTTTCAAAAAATTGCGGGGTCGAGGGGCAGTGGGACAGCGGAAGTCTGGTTCCAGACCAGACTTCCAGGCGCAAAGCGCCTTCCTCGGGGCTTCTCGGGCTTTCAGCCCGAAGCGCGGCATACGCCGCGACGCCCCTGCGGGCTGTCTTGCGGGTTAGGGGTCAGCGACCCCTCCCCGCAGGCCCCACCCCGGCAAGCTCGGCGAATTTCTTATTTTCTCAATTTTTTTCAAAAAATTGCGGGGTCGAGGGGCAGAGCCCCCGACGCGCTCCGCACTGCGAGCCGCAGCGAAGCGTTTCGAGCGCAACCCGCCGAAGGCGGGCTCTTAGCGCG
>NZ_QZEG01000235.1:0-565 GCF_009917605.1 Anaerotruncus sp. 1XD42-93
TAGGCCTTGTTTGAAAAATAAATATTGCACAAATCGTTGGCAAGAGCGAAAATAGGAATATGAAACGGTATGAATTGACAAAAGGACAATGGGAGCGCATAAAAGAGCTGTTGCCGCCAGAAAGGGCGGGGAAGCGAGGCCGGCCTCGGAAAGATGATCGAACCATGCTCAATGGTATGTTATGGATCGTCCGCAGCGGAGCGCAGTGGCGGGAAATGCCGGAGACGTATGGCCCCTGGCAGTCTGTGTATGCCCGATTTGCTAAATGGCGGGACGATGGTACACTGGAAGCCATATTTCGCGCATTGTCCGCAGATGCGGATATGGAAAACCTGAGTTTGGACTCTACCTGTATCAAGGTCCACGAAAGTGCCAACGGAGGGGGAAAAAACGGCGGATAAGGCAGTTGGGCGAACTAGGGGCGGGTTGAACACAAAGCTGCATGCTATCGTGGATGGACTGGGGAACCCGGTTGTATTCATGCTGTCTGCGGGGAATGACCATGATTCAGTCCATGCTGTTGAACTACTGAAAAAGGTGGAAATCAGCGGAAGCAATGTATTAG
>NZ_QZEG01000023.1:0-43147 GCF_009917605.1 Anaerotruncus sp. 1XD42-93
CGCCGTATCAAGCGATTTCGTCGCATTTTTACCCGCTATGACAAACTGGATATTATCTTTTTGGCTTTTGTTTTTTTTGCTCTCATTGTCGATGTGCTTATGTGAACACTACCTAGATCAGTCCAAAGGCCGGCTGCGGCTCTCCCACGCTACAAAAGCCCTGCTGGAGTCCGGCACGGATGCCGAGGCGCTGGAAATCAAGCGGCTTGTGGAGGCGGCGGGCTTTGTGTGGGTGCTGGATAAGAAAAGCGGCGATGCTTATGAAATCCTCTCTACCCGCGCCATCATCAACGCCTACCGGCTGCTGGGCGGAGCGGCTTTTTCCCGCCTGCTGGTATTACTGGACAGCACATGGCACGGCGCGTCAATCTCTCCCCGCGCTTCTATGCTTTCTGGTATGGCATTGTTTCTGAAAACCTATGAAACCGAACTGGACGACCGCTCTTTCATCAAGCAGCTGTCTGCGGTTGACCCGGAGGAAATCATCCGGCGCGGCAAGATGGACTTCTCCACCAATAAAGCCTCCCTCCGGTTCGCCCGCGTCATTCTGGAAAAGTATAACAGCCAGCAGCGCGGCGGGCGCAAGCTGCCCTACCGCTTCAAGGGCTGATGGGAAAACGTACATAGGAGCCGCAGACTATCCCGTCTGCGGCCCTTTTCATTGCAAGGGAGGTTTGTATGGACACAGTAACGAAAGAGCAAAAATCCCCCGCTGTGGAGCCGTCCGAGCAGGGCTACCAGCTTACCATCGGGCGCGACACCATTCGGGTGGTCAGCGTTTTCAGCGGCACAAGGACGGCAAGTGAAGCCATCCACGAAGCCGCCGTGAAGAAAATCCTTTACGATACAAGCAGTTGAAACTTGTGTGTAATATCGTCAGAAGCAGCAGGCTGTCAGCTTGACTTTAACGATTTAACGTGATGTAGTATAGATGACAGACGAGCATAAACCCTGTTGTTTCTCGGACTGATAAGGAGGCAGTTTTATGAGAGAACAACAGAATTACAGAGCCGCTATCTATTGCCGGCTTTCTTCCGAAGATGGGGCCGACCACGAATCTATGAGCATTGGGAACCAGCGGGCATTGCTGGCCGAGTATGTGCAGAAACAGGGCTGGGAGGTTGTCGATACCTATATCGACGACGGATTCTCAGGTACGAATTTTGCTGGGGTGAGATAACGTAACCGTTTTTGAATGGTACGCTATCTTGCCCCATCATTTTGCTTTTGGCCCTAAACGACAACGCTTTTGACATCAGCGCCGATCTGCCTGAAATAAGAAACGCTTTCGGTGGGCTGGTCGCCGGTGTCTACCTTGCCCACGAAGCTGTAAAAGATTTCGATTTTGCGGGTGTTGGTGTTCTTGTCCAATTCGTAGACCAAAATGCGGTCGATAAACTCATGGACATTTTCATAGGTCAATTCGCTGATCTCCGTGTACCGGCGTACCAGGGCGACAAACCGCTTCACATCGGCACTACGCTCAGCGGCGGTGTCAAGCTCTTTCCGCAGTTCCGCCACCCGTTTCGTCAACGCCGCTTTCTCGTCCTCATAGCCGGAGGTCAGAAACACAAACTGTTCATTCGATAACCGGCCCAATGCGTTGTCCTCGTACAGTTTGCGGAATAAAAGGTTGATCTCGCCCAGCCGGGCCTCCGCCTTGTCAAGTTCCTTGCGCTGGTGGCCCAGCGCCTTTTTCATGGCCTGTTCACTGCACTCGGTAGCGGTCTGAATAAACTCCTGCTCATGTCCTTTCACATAGGACATAATACGCTGCAAGTCAGCCAAAACAAGTTCTTTCAAGACACTTTTGCGGATGTAATGTGTCGTGCAAAGAAAATCATTTCTGGCCCGGTTGCGGTAGTTGCCGCAGGTGTAAGCGTGTTTCCGCTCCGGCGTTCCGGCTCCTTTTTGGAGATACATTTTGTAGCCGCAATCTCCGCAGAATAGCAACCCGGAAAACAGGTCGATTTCATCAGACTTGGTAGGGCGGTGGCGGGTAGCGATGCGCTTTTGGGCAAGGGCAAAGGTTTTCTCGTCAATCAGCGGTTCATGCGTGTTGGGGAAGAAATACCGCTTGTCCTCCGCATTTTTCCGTGTCTTTTTGGACTTATAGGACACCTTGTAGGTTTTCGCCGTGATGGTATGGCCCAAATATTCCTGCCGGGCGAGAATGTCATACAGCGTCTTTTCAGGCCAGTTGTACCAGGCGTTCAGTTGGGGGCGGGGATGCTGGGTTCTTCCTGTTCGGCGGTAGCGGAGTTCTCCAACAGTCAAAATCTCGTTGTCCCGCAGCCAGTTTTGAATTTCACAGATACGGTCGCCCCGCACATACATGGCGAAAATCTGCTTGACAACATGGGCCATTTCGGGGTCAGGAATGAGATGATTGCGGTCGTTCGGGTCTGCGATATACCCATAGGGGACTTCTCCGTTGACACGTTCGCCCCGCTGGGCCTTGGCCTGCTTCACCGCCCGGATTTTCTTGGACGTATCGCGGGCGTAAAACTCATTAAACCAATTCCGCAGGGGGGTAAACTCGTTATCTTCCCGCGCTGTGTCCACGCCGTCGTTAATGGCAATGTAGCGCACCTCATATTCCGGGAATACGATTTCGATAAGCTCCCCGGTTTTCAGGTAGTTCCGGCCCAGGCGGGAAAGGTCTTTCGTTATGACCGTCGCCACGTTCCCGGCCTCAACCTCACGCAACATAGCTTGCAGCCCCTCACGCTCGAAGCTCACCCCGGAAAAGCCATCATCGACGAAAAAGCGGGTATTCAAAAAGAAATGTTCATCCGCATATCGTTGTAAGATCAACTTTTGATTTTGGATGCTCTCGCTCTCGCCTGCCTGCATATCCTCTTGACTTAACCGGCAATATAAAGCGGTTATCTTGTCTGCCTGTAACATTGTTCCTCCTTTCCGACAGCAGACAAGCATGGCATATGTACTGATTACATTATACCATCAACCGCTGTCCTTGTCAGCTCAAAAAATATAAAAAGAGCGCCCTATTTCTGGACGCTTCCGGCGTTCTGCTCCATATCCTTGCGGATAAGTTTCTTGATCTTCTTGTCTATGGTGTCGGTCGCTTTCTCGCTGGCCGACGCACAGACAAAGTAAGTCGTTTTGCCAATTTTATGCGTCGTTGTGGCGCTGATCTGATTTTGCGGCAAAGGACTTCCCCCTTTCGCAAATAAATAGTACAGTTTATGAATAGCGGCTTGTCCACTATTCTGATAAAAGGGCATAAATCGGACGGCTGGCGGCGACCAGCACCACGGGACTTTCACCCCCGCGTGGTTCTCACGCGGCCCTACCCATTGCCTGCGACGCTTTGAACGCTCGGACTGTGGCTGTAAGGGAGTATCGTTAGCGTATGCGCCGCTGATTATAAGCTGCCAGCTTTTCGGTGTAGGCGGTTCTCGCTCTCCCGCAGGATGCGGGGTTATGGCGCACCCACCGATGCGACGCATACAGAATGTGTCCGTTGCCCTATGCTGCGCCGCCGTTATCTTGCGGGCTTTCTTTGTCAAGGTGCAGCGCCGGGCCGGAGGCAGGGGAACATGGAAAGGGTAAGGGTGTTCCGCCTGCCCTGCCGGGCCGGTTGCCGTCAGTCTACGGCAACAATGGCATAGATGAGCTTGATCTCCAGGAGATGCTTCATGTACTCGTCTACGCACACATGGGGATAGCCGTACTCGTCATACAGCGTCCGGGTACAGAGCTTGTTTATGTAGCCCTCGTAGTACCGCAAGACCTGTTCCACGGCTCCGGCGTCCCCGGCGCGGGCGGCTTCGATCACCGGCATGGGGAGAAGCGCCCGGCCCTTGTAGTCAGGTTCCGACATTCGCGTTCAACCTCCTTTCGGCATCATCGCCGCCAACTTGTTCCGCAGTTCGTCCAGTGCTTTCCGTCTGCGCCGCTGGACGGCATAGCGGGACAGCTCCATGATCTCACCGATCTTGCCGTCCGACATTCCCAGGACACAGTGCAGTATCAGAATACTTTGTTCCTGCTCCGTCAGGGCGGCAAAGGCGTCGGCCACAAGCTCGTTCTCAATCGGCAGGTCACATCCATGCGACGTAAAAACATGGCTGTCGCTGGGATAGCGGTCTACCGTGGAGAGCTTGTCCATTTCTTTCTGCGGCAGGATGCTCAACGATATATGACGGTCGCGCAGGCTGTCCATTTTCCGCAGATAGTCAATGGCCTCATGTTCCAGTACCAGCTTGCAATAGCGGTCAAACTGGCCCGGTCTGCTAAAGCGGGGGATAGTTCCCATCTTCTCACCCCCTTTCGTCGGGGGATGGTGGTGGTTCTCTCCCTTTCCGCTAACAGAGCGAAGTGATTGTGCCAAACTGCGCGGTAAATGGCCCAATTTGCAAAAATTTTTTTCGGGCCGGTCAGGAAACGACAAAACTCGCCCGGCAGGTCACAGACCCACCGGGCGAGTTGCATAGTATAATTTACTTTATCTGCGCTGTATAGTATAACCTCGTAGCCGCAATTCTCCCAGGTGGGGAACGGGCTTTTTTTGACGGTTCAAACGCTGTCAAATCGTGTCGAATGGCTATGTACTTCATGGCAGCTGCCTCCTGTCAGCCGCCATATTTGTCAGCGTTACCGCGTCATTCTTTTAGGGATAAAAAGAACGGCGGCTTCGATTTCAAAAGCCACCGTTCTCCAAATGGGCATGACTATAGACTGCTGTACGACGGCTTTTTTCTTTTGCCGTCGTGCGGCAGATTCATGTTTTTCTACTTTTTATTTAAAGCAAGTGGGGTATAACTACGGTAATTAAAATCCCTACAACATAAACCGCATTAACACCAAGCGCAATTTTGGTGTTATTATCCCTAAGTTTCATTTTTACAAAAAGGAAGAGGGCGTATGCAAAACTAACTGCGGCAAAAATACAATATCCTATGATGATAGCTGTTGCGGCAGGGGAATCCGACTTCCATACAAAGGCTGCTGTCAATGATACAAAGACGGTAATAAGCGCAATCGTACTTAATACTTTTTCTTTCATTTAAAAACTCCTCGCTTTCTTCAATCAATAGCTGTTTGTCTTTATACGTTCTCTCTGCGCAGGTCGCAGGGAAATATTATTTTTCTTCTGCTTTGTTTTAGCTTCACCCGGTGTTTTAGAGATTGCGATAATAAAAGCTGAGATCAACAGCATTGCGCCAAGCGACGCAAGTCCCAGTGGAACACTTGTCTTACTTTTTGCGCTGATATATGATGTGGTGTCAAAACCAATCACCGTAAAAGAAGCTAAAAAAGGATAAATATTTCTAAGCAGACCACTTTTAAAAAACATACTGCAATAGCCCAATACAAAGGCAATTACCGAACCGCCCATAAAAAATCCCGGTGTTCTTCCACAAAAGGCGATAATCGGAAGAACAGCAATATAAATGCAAATGGAAATCCCCAACATATAAAACATACCTTTTGTCAGAGTAAAAATATCCAAACCGGGAAGCCCCGCAAAAATGCCGACAATAATTGTGATTATGAAACTATACATTCCCAATATAAGGGATAAAATGCCGATAGCAGTCAATTTCCCTATTAATAATTTAGGGAATGAAACAGGAACAACTAAGACATTTTTCAATGTGTCGTCCGTATACTCCCTGTTTATCAGATAACCACCAATCAAAGTAAAAATAATAGGCATAAATACGGTTGCATTGTTCCAGATTGTGCTGTCTACTAATGCGCCAAGGTCAAAATTCGGATTTTTTGCCTCTTCGATCGCAACATTCTGTGTAATAAGCCCAAGAACAGGCGAGAGAGCCATTCCTATAATGCCGATCAGCAGAATATGATACCGCTTTATCTTTTGTAATTCTGTTAAGACAATAGATAACATGTAAAACCTCCTGTTATGCTTCCTGTTTTTGATAAACCCGTGTAACCAATATAATACATACAATCGCTTCCGCAATCAGTACCGCAAATATGACAGGCGTTGATACAAAGTACGGGCTTAGACGGTTGTAAAAGTCTGTCATAATCTCCCCTTCCGGCACCTTAAACTGATACAGCCACCGAAAGACCATAGGTACAGGAATAAATGTGCTGATATTCAGCCCTAATGGTTTCATCATAATGGCATCACTTAGGTGCAATGCAAATCCAAGCAGTGTATAGAAGAAAGCGATTATGACAGAAATAATATAGGACTTATTGCACCAGACCACAAGGATAGTACATGGCAGAGCTGCCGCCCAAAGCAAAATGCCAGTACAAAACGTAAGGAATAACTGTAAAGCCCACCCGTTTAAAGGAATACCCTGTGCAAAAGCAATTAAGATACCAACACAAAATCCTAACAGTTCATAAGCAACTGAAAACAGAAAAAGTACAGTAACCTTTGCTATGACTAAGTGATTTTTTGAAATTGGAACGCAAAGAAGATTTTTTAAGGTGTCGTTATCATGTTCTTCAAAAAACAGGTTAGCAGCTATAATTACCAGTATCGGGATCAGAAGCAAGAAACCGCTTTCCTCACGCACGCTGCTCATAACGTCTGCCAGACTTCCCTCCGATAAAAGCATGATATTAAAAACAGGGAATAAAACAGCCGTAAAGAGAGCGATCTTAAACAGGCCTTTCCGCTTTAACTTCCAAAATTCACACTTTACAAGGTCAAGCAATCCCCTCACCCCCTGTTACACGCTTGAAATAATCTTCAAGGCTTTCTTCGCAGATGTAGGCTTCTGATACGGTAAGTCCGTTTTCGACAAAGGCGTTAACAATTGCCCCAATAGGCGTATCTAAATTGTGCAAACGCATCTTGTTGTCATCCTGTATGGTAAACTCCGTTTCATGGAAATTGCGTTCTAAAATCCTTGCCGCTTGTGTTGTACTGGAAACGGTAAAACGGATATGTCTGCTGCTCTTTGCTTCCAGTTCTGCAAGGCTTTCTTCCTCCAATAATGCGCCGTGGTCGATAATTCCTATATCATCAGCCAGCAATGCAATCTCGGGAAGAATATGGCTGGAAATCAATATTGTTTTCCCTTTTTCAGTACAGAGGTCACGGATAAAAGAACGTACTTCTGCAATCCCAATCGGGTCAAGGCCGTTAATCGGTTCGTCCAAGATCAAAAGCTCCGGATCGTGCATAACAGCAAGGGCAATCGCCAATCGCTGCTTCATTCCAAGCGAATATTGGGAAAATAGCTTTTTGTCTTTATAGGGAAGCCCCACTAAATCAAGTGCATTTTTAATTGCATTGCGGTTCGGCACTCCCCGCAGGGTAGCAAAAATACGCAGATTTTCTGTGGCAGTCAGATTCGGATAAAATCCGGGGGATTCAATCAGACAGCCAATCCGGGGCAGCAATTTCTTTTCATTTGTCCGCATGGGCTTTCCCCAAATGGTCACTTCCCCGGAAGTGGGCTGAGTCAATCCAAGAAGCATTTTCATTGTCGTTGTCTTTCCGGCTCCATTCCTGCCAAGTAGACCATAGATACGCCCTTGCTGGACATGGATATTCAGATCTGCAACGCTTTTCTGTGTTCCGTACTGTTTAGTAAGATTTTTTGTTTCAATTACATATTTGCTCATTCCGAAACCTCCTTTTCATATCTGCTATTCTATCACGCTAACCTTGCCATAACCTTGCCGAAATCTTGTTTTAACCTTGCTTTGAACGAAAGAAAGCCCTGCACAGTCACAGGGCTTTCGGAAGTATGATGGTAAAGGTTGTACCGGTTCCGGGAACACTGGCTACCGTGATGGTTCCTTTATGAATGCTCACCAGCTCTTTTGTAATGGAGAGGCCCAGCCCGTTCCCTTTGGCAGATCGGGAGTGATCGCATTGATACATCCGTTCAAAGATATGGGGGAGATCAGAGGCAGAAATTCCTTTCCCATTATCGGCAACAACGATTTTTGCCTGCTGCTCCGTTTCGGTTACAGTAAGGGACACTTGGCTTGCGGCACTATGCGTCAGGATATTTTGCAGCAGATTATTGAGAATACGGGTGTAGGCGGTGGGGTCAACTCTTGTCATGTATTCTGCTTCAGGTATCTCTATCTCATAGGTAAAACTGTGGTTTTCCAGCAACAGCACCCAGTCAGCCATAATGTTGCGGGAAAGCTCGTTCAGATCGCAAAACTCAAAATGAAAAACTTGTTCCCCTGCGTCCAGCTTCACCCATTCAAACAAGGCGGTCACAAAGTCTTTCAGATGATGGGCTTTTTCCGTAGCAACCTGAATGTATTCTTCCTGTTCGGCTCCTGTCACCATTTTGCTTTCCACGGCCTCCAAATACCCCACCAGAGAGGCGAGAGGGGTCTTTACATCATGGGAAAGGCTTGTCATGAGCCGTTTATATGCCTGCTCGGATTGCTTTTGTTGGATAAGCTGGGATTGGCTGCTCATAGCGATCTCGTTGATGTCATAACAGATTTGCTTCGTCAGGTCGCTCTCCCGCGACAATACACGGCGGTTCAGGTTCCCGTTCTTTATATCCGTCAGGGCATCTTTGATAAGAGAAAGCTGACCCCGGACACGGTGAAGTCTGGCCCAAAGGCAGGTAATTACCAGCAGGGCAACCAATAGGGACAGCAACAGATAAAGGTTCATGCTCATGCCTCCTTGTTGAACCGATACCCCACGCCCCGGACGGTCTGGATGTAAAACGGATGCTCTGGATTTGGCTCGATTTTCTTCCTCAATTTGCTGATAAAGGACATGATATTGCTGTCGTCAAAGGCGTATTCCTCTGCCCATACCTGTGTGTATATCTGCTTTTTGGTGAATACCCGGCCCTTATTGGATGCCAGAAACACAAGCAGATCAAATTCCTTGCCGGTTAGCTCTACCGGGAGATTTTGGACAGTGACCGTCCGATTGACTTTATCAATCACCATATCTTTCAGCAGCATTGTGGCGGCCACATTCCCAGCTATGGGGTTTAAGGTGGTATAGCGCCGAACCAGGGAATGGATGCGGGCCATCAGCTCGTTAATGCTGAAAGGCTTTGTCAGGTAATCGTCTGCCCCAAGCCGTAGACCGGAAACCTTATCTTCCTCGTCACTTTTGGCGGTCAGCATCAGCACCGGCACATTATTTTTCTCCCGGATTTTCTGCAATACCTGAAAACCGTCCATATCCGGCATCATCACATCCAGAATAATCAGGGAACAGGCATCTTTGTTTTCTTCCAGCAGCCGCAGACCCTCTAAGCCGCCATGCGCCACCACCGCAGACAAGTTTTCCTGCTCCACGCATTTTTCATTAAGGCACATAGTTCCTTGTCATCGTCTATAATTAAAACGCTATTCATGCTTCAAAGCCCTCCCTTGTTTTGTACGACCGTCAATCGGCTTCGCTGCATCCTTTGGCAAAAGCCAGATCGTTGCTACTTTCAAAGCACCAGGGATGCGCCCCGCAACGCAGTAATAGTTTATCCGTCGTGGGGTGACACCCCATTTTTCGCTCGCTTCTTTCAAAGTCATATAGTCCATGCTGCACCTCCGATATTGGTATTTTACTTCTTTTGCTCGAATAAAACAAGCGTCAAAATATAAACAATAAAGATTAGAACCTGCTCTGTATACTTTGTTTTCAAGTCAAAAAGTAAAGTATACAATATAGATGGGTGATACAATATGGCTAATATTCAGGATTGTCCTGGTTTTGAACCCTTTGGGGAGGATGTCAAGGCGGCGAGAAAAAAGTTGCGGCTGTCAAGGCAAAAGGCCGCTGAAATGGCGGGCATTTCAACGGTCTATCTTATCAACATTGAGAATAACCACATCATACCGGCGCTGCCAGTCATAATACAGCTCATTCAAATTTTTAATCTTCCCGCCGCAAAGTATTTCAACCAGCTTACCGCAGGGGAGGAACACGACCAGCGCCAGCGCATCAGCCGCAAGGTGATGATGTGTCCAGAAGAACATCTGCCGGTCATTGAGGGAGCATTAGACGGGGCTATCGAAAGCAAATAGAGGTCGCTTTGCGAGAACGCAGAGCGGCTTCTATTTTTTTGCGCTTTTTCGGAAATTTCCAGCCGTTGGCGCACAGTTTGGGTGTTCCAATTCGCTTTATTAGTACGGAGGACAGAGGAAGCGGAACGGGGGGAGGGGTAACGTAGCAAGCATAAGATTGCGTTTTATTAGGAAAACACACTGCCAAAAGGATTTTGTGCTTTGGCGGGGGTCAGCCCGCCTTGGCGGTGTCAGTGGTGTTGATTTCAATGTACTCGGCAATCCGGCGGAACTCATCCGCAAACTTAAAGTGAACACTGATATTGCCGTTTTCGTAAACCTTGATATGGTCTACCAATTCAATCAGAATTTCGCGGGTCAGCTTCTCGATGTTCTGATATTTTGCAAAAGCTACCAGCGCGGGATGCTGCTGGTCAACACCGTTTGAGAGCTCTTTCCGTTCAGCCGTCAGCCGGGCCAGCAAATCCGAAAGCCCAGCGGCCTGCCGTTCATAATCGGCTTTCATTTCCCGGTACTCCTGCTGGGTGATTTCCCCGTCTTTCCAGTCTTGATACAGCGACTGCTTGTAGCGGGTGATTTTCGTCAATTCCTTTTCCTTTGCGGCAATCTGGTCGTTAAGGCGGTGGGATTGACTTTTTTTCAGTGGAGCCGCATTGATATGGGCTACTATTTCCGAATAGGAAACGGCGGTACTCACTTGATACTGGATAGCGAACAGAACGGCGGCCTCCAGACGGTTGTGCTTGATAGAGTGCATGGTGCAGGCTGTACGGGAGCGTTTCTTGTAAGTGGAGCAGGAATAATAAACATTCTTCCCGCTCTGGCTCCGGGTCACGGCCTTGCCGCAGTCCGCGCACCTCAGAAAACCGCTGAATAAATGGAGCTCCCGCTTTTTAGGGGCTGTCCGGGTGTCACGTTTCAGAAGTTCCTGTACCCGGTCAAAGGTTTCGTGGGTGATGATGGCCTCGTGGGTATCGGGGACGCGCACCCATTCCTCCTCCGGCACAGCCTCAATCTGGTGTACTTTGTAGCTTTTCACCCGGCGGCGGCCCTGCACCAAATCCCCAGTGTAAATAGGATTTCTGAGAATATCCGTTATAATCTTGTTCCCCCACATGGGAGCGTCCGATATAGCCGGGAAGTAGGGCAGGCCCTTTAGCTTTCTGTATGCCGTGGGGCTGGGTATGCCGTGGTCGTTCAGATACATCACAATTTGAAGTTTGGACGTACCTTGCAGGCATATCTCGTAAATCTTCTTGACGATTTCAGCGGCTTCCGGGTCAACGATTAGCTGGTGCTTGTCTTTGGGGTCTTTTATGTAGCCGTAGGGAGCAAAAGAGCCGATGTACTGGCCGTTGCGCCGCTTGTAATCAAAAACCTGCCGGATTTTCTTTGAGGTCTGATAACAATACTGGTCATTCATCACGTTTGTTATCGGAACGATGATGCTGTTCACGCTGTCCGGGTTTAGGTAGCTATCCACGCCCTCGGCCAAGCTGATAAAGCGGACGCCCATCTGCACAAAAAGGTTGTCAATCAGACTGCCAGCATCGCTGTAATTCCGGGCAAAACGGGAAAGGTCTTTCACCACAACGCAGTTGATTTTCCCGCTCATCACATCCCCTAAAAGCCGCTGGAAACTTTCGCGCTCCGTATCGGTTCCCGTGTGGCCGTCATCAACGTACTCGGTGTAGCTTTCAAATTCTTCCGCATGATTAAAATGAAAATCGTTGAGGATGTCGCGCTGGTTTTTCACGCTGTTGCTATCGTCAAGGCCACGGTTGATTTTCTGTAAATCCTCTCGGGAAAGCCGGATGTAGCCGCCCATTTTCCAAAGCCGGGCTGTATAGGTAGGGGCCAAAGTCTGCTGATACCCTCTGTTTTTTGTTCGTGCCATTGTTCCTCCTTCCCTATCACATTACACTTATATTATAACTCTGCCCGGGGCAATCAACAAGGATGTCGATGCCTCGGGACATTTTGTCTCGAAGTGGGAGCAGGCCGCAACAGCAGTCACAGCCCGCTCTTTTGCCGGATAAGAAAGGCCGCCAGCGTCTCCTGGAGGGAGGGGCCGCCCTCGGCAAACTCGATTTTCACGCCCACGCCGCCCACGCTAAAGCAGTAGGGATTGACGGCCCGCTTCACGAACCGGGCCAGCCGCTCCTCCCGGGGGAGGGTGCGGTCAAAGGCCATACCGCTCACGTCAGCCAGCGCATCCGCGCTCACCGCGCCGATGTCCACGTTTTTCATTTGTTCCAGCTCTTGTGCGGTCAGTTTCACGGCAAAACCTCCTTTTGCGTTTTTGGTTGGTGGGGAAACGCGAAAAGGCAGCACTCCGAAAAGTGCCGCCCTTTAGCCTGTCCTCACCTTGGGACAATTTGTCTCGAACTTGTTTGAAATGGGGAGCGCCGGGCCCGTATGTTTGGCCCGTCAAAAGACAGCGAGTAGCGGCCCGGCGTTCCCTTGTTTTGTGCGGCGGCCTCAAGTGGCAAGCAGCCAGCTTGTCCCTCGCGGATCGTGGCCGTGGGGCTGGCAAGCTCCCCACTCGCGGCGGTGGTGTTGGTCGCTCGTCCTCCCGTGGGAGAAGTCACCGCGCACCCGCCGCCCGGCTCCCCGCGTTCACTCGGGGCCGCCCGCTATTCAGTTGTGGAGAAGAAAAAACTTCCTCTCATATACCGAGACATTTTTGGATGGTTTTCGGACTGGTTCAGCGGGAATTTTTCAAAAACTTTTTCATGTTCTCCAGCCCGCGCTCCACGGCCCGCCGCACCGCGCTTTCGTCAACGCCCTCGGCCAGCGCCACCTCGGAAAAGCTCTTGCCGAGGATGATGCAGGCATCCACCCGGCGGCCCTGGGCCGGGGGCAGACTGTTCAGCGCGTTCCACAGACGGCAGAACCGCTCCTTGAGCTCCAGCACCTCGTCCGGGGTGAGCTCGTGCAGGCAGGCGGAATACTCGATGCCGTCATCCGCGTCCAAGGAATAGTACGCCTTGTTGTAGCGGGCCCGCTCGGTATAGGCCGCCTCGGAGCGGACGCTGGCCCGGAGCGTCTCGGCCACTTCGTCAGAAACTTCCATATATTCATCCTGGGTATGCCAGTAGTAAAAGTCGCGCAAGTTGATACTTGTCATGGTATGTACCTCCATATCGTTTTTGTGGTCGGGTTGCGGGAAACGATATGGGGGCGGCGGGGAGCGGCACCCGGGGGAGCCGCCCCGCACCTTGGGACTGTTTGTCCCAAAGTCGGGCAAACAAAAAACGCCTGCGCGGAAAAATACCACGCAAGCGCATAAAGCGAGAGAATAAACTATATTGCAACAATTTTCGCAGAGTAAGGCGGAATATCCTTGTCCGGGGCCCGGGCTTTTTTTGATAAATTAGATAGTGCAGAAATCGAAAAGGACATAACGATACCTCTTGGATACCGCCATGTCCTTAAAAATGGGTGACTTTAATACACCCACCGTAATCTCATTTTCAAAAGAAAACGGCGGTTTGAAATTTACTATTTCAAAACCGCCGTTAAGCCACTGTATTCTGTTTGGGCGCATAATTAGTCAGCCACCAAAACAACGGTTTTTTATTATCCCGTTGGGCGATTTATGTTCATTCCAAATTTTTGCTCAATAATTGTGACAACATATTTTGAAATTGAGCATTTTCTTCATTACTGTTAAAGAAAAAAGTTTTATCAACACTTTCAACATCTATAACCGCTTGTTTCAAGCAACTTTTTCCTTCTTCAGTATTAGAGATGGAATTTGCCCTTGTATCCGTCTTATGTGGCAAACGATAAATCAGCCCTTTTTTCTCAAGCAGTCTAACAGTAGAAGATACAGTCATAACATCAATCATAGAAAAATCGGAGATTTTTTTTTGTGTGATACATACATCTTGCTCAGTAAGTTCCTCAATTACAGCTAAAATCACAAACTGTGTATGCGTTAAATTGTATGACTGTAGTATCTGTTTAATTTTTCTCTGCCAAAGCATAGATGATTGCCAAAAAAGTAGCCCAATACTTTCTTTATGGTTTTTACATTCTGCAAATTTCATGATACTCTACTATGCGGAAAGGAGTTTTTGCAAGCAATCGGGTATTCCCGCTGTAATACCTTCCCCCATACCTTTCATCTGATTTTCTTCACCGCCCTCAATGGTAACGGTATGGGTAATAGTAACACCATTTGCATCCTCTTTCAAGAGATGCCCAAAAGTGACTGTGATAGGACCAAGTTTGGATTCTGTGGTAAAACTTCGCTCATCCGAACATTCAGTTAGTACAATGGGCAAACTCGATCCGTGAACCATTTCCATAACACCATGAGTACCAGCGCAAAAAGGACCAGAAAACTGGACAGATTTTACGCTTTCGTCCCACAGGCTCCACTTGGATACATCAGAGTAAAGTTTCCAGATTTTTTTGATGTCAGCTTTACCTGTAACAGATTTTTCGTAGATGAACATTATTTATTCCTCCTTTATAAGTATACTTATTATAAGTGATATTATAATAAAAGTCAAGTACAATTTTCTGCACATATATAGGGGAGCGCACAAACGGCAAGCAATTCGGGTGTGGCCACACTCCGAAATTTTTGCTGGGCCGCAGGCCCGCAAAAATGCTTGTTGGGGAGCATCCCCAAACCCGGCTCTTTGGGACAAAATGTCCCAAAGAGGTTGGCTGCGTCACCGCCGCTATCGCGTCTGTTCCTTATCGGTGCGCCCGTCCGTAAGGCCGAGCAGATGGTCGATGTTGGCCTTGACCGCCACAGCCTCCCGCATATCCCGCTGGGCCTGCCGATACTCCGCATAGAGGGCCTTTTTTCTGTCCGCCAGCTCCCGCCGCTGTTTTTTCAGCGCGTCCATTTTGGGGAG
The DNA here is from genome assembly GCF_009917605.1 of Anaerotruncus sp. 1XD42-93. Lineage (NCBI taxonomy): Bacteria > Bacillati > Bacillota > Clostridia > Eubacteriales > Oscillospiraceae > Anaerotruncus > Anaerotruncus sp. 1XD42-93. The sequence continues at coordinate 14,859 of NZ_QZEG01000023.1, forward strand.
CTTTGCACCGCCCAGCAATTCATTCATAGCGGCCCGGGCCGCCCGGTAGGTGGCAAGCTCCGCCTCATGCTCGGCAAGATACTTTTTCGAGTACCGGGCCGCCTTGTAGCCGTCAAACACGGGCCGGGCCTTGGCATAGTCCACCACGGCCCCCATCAGCCCGGAGACTTTGGAGAGGGCGGCCTCGGTGGTCTGGAGCTCCCCGGCCAGCGCGTGGGCCCGGTCAACCGCCGCCGTGGTCTTTGCCGCCAGCGCGTCATAGTCGGTCAGATTGTTCTCCTGCAGAAACTGGAGGGCGGCGGCCATCTGTTTCAGATTGTAGACTTTAGCGCAAGTGAATTATACAAACACCCAAAAACCAAGGAATATCAAGACTTTGCAGGCGGCAAGCAACCGAATAGCACAGCAGAATCGGGATTAAAACCGAAATTGAACAGTGGCACATATAGAAACAGGAGTGTTCCCGTGCTCGGGAACACTCCTGTTTTGCTGTTTATTATTTGCCGTACTTTAGACCTCAAGACCCAACTTCTCTGCAATCTCTTCCGGTGTAAGCCCGGCTTCTTTCGCTGCTGCCATTACTGTCTTTAGATTGACAGGATGCAAGAGCTTTTGCTTCTGGGCCTCCAGAGCATCAATCTCTGCTTGCTTCTTGGCGATCTTTTCGTCAATCGCTGCAACACGTTCCTCAACTGTTTTTCTGACCATCTGTACGGCCTCCTTTTGTAAAAATGCAAGTTTATAATAAAGCAAAAGGTGGCTGTTGTCAACAGTGTTTTGCATTGAACAAAGAGATTAAACAAAGGCACACGGCCATCTGCCCTGTGCTTTTGTTTCCTGATATTATCCTTTTCCAATAATATAAGGGTTACCGTCTCTATAACTTCTATATTGTATCTTCTTGATAGTCACACTTCATTACAACATCCATTGCAGTACACCACCATGGTTTTCATATACTTTTATTCTTATAGAAATTGCGTGTTACAATGATAATAAAAGTGAGAACTATGCAAAGTGTTATGAGAAGAATTACTTCAAGAGAAGATCAGTATGTGAACGTCTAATATTGCTATATCTCAATAACATATAAGGCCAATGTTGAGAATTTGGAACACTGTAGATCACCGAAGGTTTCTTTGCAGATGAAGATTCCAGATTAGCATGAGAAAGTCCACTATTTTTTGATGTTGAAGTCTCTGGATGTGTGTAATAGGAACCTGCTGCACAAAGAGATTGTTGTAGACACTGTTTGCAGTATCCTGATGTGTTGCAATTCTTTATTTCCGTTACTTCTTTATTATGAAGAAGAACTTCTAAAATTCGTTGCAATTTCTATTTCTGGCCTTCCTCCTATGGTAAACTCAGGCACAACAGAGAACTCAAAATCTATATTTCTCACTTTGAAGATCCTTCTGTGAACAACCCCTCACAGGAGGATTTTCTATGATCTGGACAAGAACCTATTCACGAAAGGAGACACACTATGTTGCGATCCTCACTGGGGTTTCACACGGTGACCCTATCTATGGTCTTACTACAACCAGAAACCTCACAACTGTTTGACGATTTGAAGAAGTATAAGCAAGAAACGGGAGGTGTTAAAGAATACCCGGATGATTACGGAAATTGGATATACAAATTCGATCCCAATACCCGTGGAATAGAATGGACGATTCGTCAAAATATTTGGTTGAATACATTCAGACTATTTGTCTCAATCATTGATGTAACAATCAATCCTAAAATTTTGGGAGGTATCTCTGACTATATTACTGCGGCTACTCTTGACGATATGGAGCGTGCCATTCCCCAATTCAATACCATATCGAAAACAATCTCTCCATTGCTCGGAACCTTTGATGATTATAGCCTAAACCGTGTAGATTACTGCGTCAATTTGTACCTGCCTGAGTTGTACGATCAGTGTTGCAAACCGTGTACCGATATGCAGATAATGAAGCTACTCAAAAAGTCAGATATTCCATTTCAATATAGAGAATGGATGAAATATGATGATAAGGCACATCGAAAGAAAAGCAGGGACAGCAGCTTCTATTTGGAATGTAATTCTGCTCGGATTAACTGCTACAGCAAACTTATGAAGCTGATTGAGCAGTCCAAAGAGAATGTGGAAAAAGGATACCCGCCAATCCCGCAAGCGATATTGGATGACGCACGAGGAATCATCCGTTTTGAGATTCAATGTGACTATCACAAAATGTATGCACTTAGTAAACAAGCTGAAGAGGCGGGGAATCGCAACATAAACAAGTACGAGTACCTCCTTTCTCCCGAAGTGAGCCGTGAGATAGTCAACTCTTTTTGGAATAAGAGCATCGGAAAAGGCCATTGGTATTCTTTGCAGCACGCCGTCACATTGATAAGGTCCCATAATTTTAATGCGCAAAAAGAAGATCGACTGATTCAGGCTCTACAATGGGTGAACCAGTGCCGCAGTATACCAAGGGCGAAGGAACTGTTCCCTGGTGATTCGGATACTTTCAACCGCACCTTGAAAGAGTTATCCAATCTCGGTATCAACCCGGTCACGATTCCGCAAGAATGGGGAGTTGATCGCATCTGGAACCTTTTGGAGACTTACTATAGCAAGATAGCACTTGACAAATTGGCCTTAAATAACCCTATCAGCCTTTAGAATATTGTGCGGAGCGGATAGCCCGTGTTGGCCCAATCATACGGCAAGTAGGCGGCGCACCCTGGTAGGTGCGTCACCTATTTGCATTTTCATAGAAGTAGGTATTGGCTATGGAGCAAAATAGCCTTGGAAAAATGGTACAAACCTATTGCCATGGGTACGAATGCTTCACAGCTTCTGCCTTCATTCTGTTGCTGTCAGGCAGCTCCACGGGCCTCGTTGGATTCCTGACAGAATCAAACAGTTGCCGAACCATATCCTGATTTTCTTTGAGTATGATACCGAAGGAGATATTTTTCCACCCCCACTCAGGATTATAGCTGAGAAGCAGGCCATGGTCATAGTTGTGTACCGGGTCTTTTTTTAGTGATAAGAAGTGGAACTCCTGTAGTTGGATAAAGAATGAACCTGCTGCCTCTTTGGCAAAGAGATAGGCTACCCCCTCCTTGGATGGCGTCCCAACATAAGCGTACATTCCTAGCCGCTGGTCTTCTTTTGTCAGCAGCATGATAGAGTTGGCCGCATTAACGGGATGCAGGCAACAAAGGCAAGTCCCGATTCCTTCATCTTTAGCAGCCGAAAGGTATTTTTTCTTCTCCATATCCACGATGAAGTGCATCTTGATTCCTTCTTGTGCATAATCGCTGATTCGTTCGATGTTATACATCATTTTCTTCTGGGCCTCCGTTTGGGGACCTTCCCGCTGGTCAATAAAATAGTTACTCCTGCTGGAGAGGTCAACAACGGAAGAAATTTGTTTGTATAGGCTGTCAGTCTCTACATTAAAAATGTTTACACCTTGTAGATATGAGCGCATAGGGTCAAGTGTCATTTCAACTTTAGTTTTATTCTCAGCAATTTGCATTTGTTTTTCGTAACTAACAGTCTTTTGGACATATTTCTTGAACTGCATATCATCTTCCTCCTATATATTTTCCCGGTACAAGCCTATGCTTCCTATGAAAGATTCACGTTCCGCTGTCCAGTAGCGGTCATCATGATCCAACTGGGTCTGTATGATGTCGATGTTTTCTTCACAGGGAAAAAGTACCAATGGCTTGTTGTGTTGTGTTGCATCATAATCTACCACAAGGCCGGATCTGGAATCATCCACGGTGATAAAGGATAGCATGTGGAACTCCTTGAGGGGAACATAAACCCTGTTCATCCATAAGAAATTTACTGCATCCGGCGCAATCAAAAATCCTATGCTATGTAGACAGGCCCTTTTTCTCCTTCGGAGTAGAACCCCATCGTCTGCACCCGGCAAGGTAAAGTCAATGATAATGTCCTCTATAGGATGCTGCCCTCCAGCCAGTATGCGGCCTTTATCTAAATCAAAAAAGTAATACCCATCATCCCTGTTTCGGATACGGTCTTTAGCATCACAAATTATATTACCTGCATCCGAATATTTCTGCAAACTTAGTATTCTTGAAATTTGTCTGTGGAGCGTGTCTGTATCCGAAATGGCCGCTTTGGAAAGACCTGATCTTCCATAAGGATACCCCACTCCAAGGGATACTATTTGTTGCAGAAGGCTTCGTTCCTCCGAAACACTTACGGAATCTCTATTGTAGCTATCCTCGCAAAACATTTTCTCTTCCTCCTAATGAGTATTATCCAGATAGGAGTACAAAGAGGGCAGATATTTTACGTCCATCCTTTTGCTGATTGTGATAGGGGAAACCCCAATGTCAGCGAAAGTAATCAAGAGCTTATTCGGCTCTCTGTAACTCATTGCCTTCTGTGCAAGCAGTAGAGACTTTTTCTCCGGTATCAGTCCAATCAGCCGCAACATTTTTCGCCGCAGAGGTAGATCACTGACCTTCTGCCGAACAATATCATCGGCATCTTTTTTCTTGTAGAAATCTCCATAGGGAACAATCTGAACAAATGTGTTCATAAAAATTTCTGCGCTTCTCCCTGTTAGCTCTAAAATCTGTCTGGTAACATTATCCGTATCGCTATAAGCATGAATCGCCTTCGATGTTAAACGTACCTCTGACCTTAAAATACCTTTGGAATCTTTAAGGAACGCTTTGTGAGGGCTTCCACTATTAAGATTATTTGCTGCTGCTTCTCGAAGATTATAGAGGAAAAAGCTGATCCCGTTACTGTTCCCCTCCAGACAGAAACTGGTATCTTCATCAAAATTTTCATAGCAAGCAGGCGAGAACCCTTTCACTTTTCCAATCCGCTGTATTACCCGGATATAGGTGTCTACCGCATCCTGGCTGCCCACGTCAATATCTGCGACTAATGTTAGTTCTGCTAACATGAAGTTCCTCAGACTATACTTGCCGCTGAAGTATTCGTCAATTCTTTTCTCTAATTTGTGAATGAGTTTATGAACGTCTGGCTTCTTCTCTTTCAGGACGAGAGCTGAGTTGACAATCAGGCTTACCTTCTTTTTGTACTGGCTGTTACGATATAAGATGGTGATTCCTTTATGGGCCAGCGATGGGTCTATATATTCGTCTCCATCTGTTTCCAAAAGGTTATAATCGCTGAAAATGCGATTAAACTTATTGGTGTCCAGTACCATCGTCAGCTTAAAAATTTGATTTATATACATAATTTTTCCTCCAAACTGAATTTATTTCTTATAAATTAGTTGGAGAAAACGACAATACTATCGGCCTGTTGCTAGGTTGTTGTGTATCTATCCCATATCCAGTAGCTATCAGTGGTACATCAAAAGTATTATAGCAATAACTCTATTTGGAAAAAGAGAGGACGGCCTAAAGTGGCCGTCCCCATTATTTATCCCTTATGATAGTGCTGCTCCGCTTCGGCCACGCTCACCTGATCGAACACATAATACATGACATGGAGAACCTTGTTAATCGTCTGCTGATCTAGTCCGGCGTCCTGCATTGCCATCATTGCATAACCACGGCAAGCGTCATTACTCCAAATCTCGGTTTCAGTTTCCATCAGTTCCGCATAACTGGGCGCGCCGGGGGTAATCGGAGTGAGCGGCATACTGCGGCACTTGTCCATGAACTCCTTGACAGTCAACTTTTTGCCTCCTTCAACTCACGGTAGAGCGTGGATTTTTTTACTCCAGTCATTTCTTCAATCTCTTTGATGGAGTATTCCTTCGTATTATAGAGGCGGATAGCTTTTTTGATTGCAGTTGGGTCCGCTTTCGGCCTACCACCTGTCCGGCCTCTGGCTCTGGCTGACTTCAATCCTTCACGGGTGCGGTCAGCGATCACATCACGCTCAAACTGGGCGATGGCCGACATAAGTGTGAACAAGAGTTTGCCCGTGGACGTGCTGGTATCAATGGATTCTTTCAGGCTGACCAGATGAACGCCCTTTTGCTCAAACAACTCCGTCAACTCAATCAGGTCTTTGGTGCTGCGGCCTAACCGGGACAAGGATTCGATCACCACCGTGTCGCCCTCAGTCATTCGGTCAAGCATCTTCTCCAACTCAGGCCGATCACGTTTCGTCCCAGTCATCTTCTCATTGTAAATCGTGTCACAACCATATTTTTGGAGAGCGTCAAGCTGACGGTCAAGATTCTGCTGCTCAGTGCTGACCCTCGCATATCCGAAAGTGTAGTTTTTCATTCATACCCCTGCTTTCCTGTCCCAATAACGTATGAGAATAGGGACGTAGATTTTGGAACGAGTTTTGGGAGAAAATACCCCTCGAAACCAGTCGATTCCGAGGGGGTACTTCAGTCCTGCTAAATCGTTCCCAATAACGTTCGTTTTAAGGACTCTCCGCAACGCTGTCTCTGTACTGCTCCATATCCAGCCCAAAGTATTCAGCCTCGCTCTCCGAGAGTTCGGCAACATCGGCCATGTAGCGGTAGGCTTCGTCCTCCCCGTCCTCGATTAGCCCATCCTTCAGGACCGTGGCGATCTCGCTCATTCTGTCCCAGGGAATATGCTTTTCATTTGTCCGCATCAGGTAGTAGTCCAGCGCACGGAAAAGAGCCTCAGCCTTCGTCAGTCCAGAGAACTTACCGAAATCGTAGTAGCAGCACGTCCAGTCCCAGCTCCCGGTCTCTTTGTCCAAACCGCCCACAACGGCGTATTGCGTCATGCTCTCGCCCCGCAGGATAAGAGCATACGGCCCTTTTTCTTCAATAAGTGTATACTTCATTATGATTCCTCCCCGTCATCGGCCAGCTCGTCCACGGCAGAGGACGGATGTTGCCAGTCGCAGTACCAAAACAGGTGCTCGGCTTTCTCTGCATCACCGTGGCACTCATTGATGAAATCCTGGCCTGTGTAGCAGTTGGATAAGATCTCGGAAAATTCCTCCGGGTCCGTAATCGGGCGGTCAAGAGGGATATGGTTCAAGGTCACATCAGGCACATAGATAACCACATCCCCAGGATAGAATCTGTCGTTCTTGAAGATCTCGCAGTCCTGGCCGGGGCCAAATGCTAAAAGGTCATTGAGCACATGGCCCTGTTGAAGCTGTGACCACAGCTCCTGCTTTGTCATTACACTGCTTCTTTCGATGATTAGTGCAACAGCCGTGCGGATTCTCTCTATCAGGGCCTTATCATAAATTCGGTAATGGAAAGCCGCCGACACCTCGTTTCGGTTCCCGTGGAAGTCCACAAACCCACCTGTTTCACGGCAATCAACAAAGAGGTTATCCGGCTCTGTGAACGTATGTCCTCTACGCTCTATCTCGGCCAGCATCTCAAACGGGTCTGCGTAGATGCCGTGGAAATGAAAATGTGATCCATCATTGGCAAGCAGGTCTGCTTTCTGACTTTCACGCTCCTTCAGCTTCCAGCTATCATCCGGCTCCCGGCGGTTCCACATGAAATACTCAATACCGTCTTTCACCATGAACGTGGGGTACATCCAACATTGGCCCGTAAAAGTCGAATCATCGTAGTACCGCTCCTTCTCTATGAACTCAATCACGCTTGCATCCTCCATTCAGTTCCAAGGCTCTTCTCTGGAAAGCAACGATGGACTTGGAAAGCTGCTTTGCGGATTGTCTGTCCACCGTTCCTCCGGTTTGAGCCACATATAACGGCATCCAAGAATATGCACCATCCTTACCCGGTCATAGAGACGGCAGAAGTGGCGATCCTCTACAATTTGTGCATCAAACCACTCATTGACTTCCGTAGCCGTGGCAAAGGTGCGGAGAACCGATGTCCCCGCACCTACCATGTACCGCTGTGTGAAATCAAGAAGCTGCTCCCGGACAAGTTCATATTCCACCGCCTGTTTCTCGCTCAAAGGGTGTTCATATTTAATGTAGCCCCAGCAATCACAGCCAGCCTCCCTGCAATACTGCCGTTTATCAAAATTGACGATTTCTATAACCTTGTTGCCATCCGGCTTCGGGAACGTACCCGGCGCAATGGGATGCTGTGTACTGTAGTATTTCATTTCTCCAAATCTACCTCCCAGCAGCCGATGTAAAGATACTCCCCATAGCTGCCCTTCGGAGTGGCCTGACACATGAAAGCGCCATCCTCGGACTGGATCGTTGCCAGATCATTCCACTCGTGGAAACGGTTTTCGCTGGCAAGGCGTCTCAGCTCAGGCAGAACCTTTGTGTTGATCCAGTCAAAGAACGCATCCTGATCCCTCTGGCATCCATCCAGCCGCTCAAAGCTCTGGCGATCCGGCAGAAGGCACAATGCCTTTCCGGGGTGGCCGCTCCCCCGTTCAAGTATGGCCCTGGCCCCCCAATACATCTTTGGGGTGAAGTTTTCGGGGTAGTTTCCCCATTCGTGGCTCATAGTTTCGACATCCTTTCTATAATTACAATGAAAATATCTAATAACCCCTCTGTGTCGATGTATTTTGCTGTGATATTCTGTCATAATGTGAAATCTAATACTCGCCCGTGGTCCACGGGCGAAACAACACAGGAGGTACAAGCATGAACTACAAACACTGCAACCGAGGATCACAGAACAGGTATCCTCACTGGAATCATTTCCCAACCGCACTATTTGTTGCGGTAATGGTGATGATTTCAACCGTTCCAGCCTTTGCTGTAGAAGCAACGGCGAACACAAGCGAACCTGATGCAGAAATCTCTATTTCGACACTTGATCTGGCTGAAAATCCCGCTGATGAAAATGGTTCGTTTACTGACGAAACTGGCGACTCCGAAGTAACACCAGAACCGCCCTCTGGCCCTGCATTAACCATTGAGGAATTGCTTGACGCTATTGCTCATGCCAATGCAAATGATGTGATTGAATTTGACGGTTACATCCAAGCGCCTTCTTCTGACGTGGTGCTTGGTCGCGCTGATTGTCCGATAACGCTTCGGCGTGCTACATCTGAGGCTCATATTTATCTCTGGGATCGAGGGGAAGGAAAAGGGAATACCAAAGTACAAAACATTACGTTCGATGGTGCGGGGATTCAAGCAGAGCAGCCAATTCTCAATGTCGAAGGCCCTGCGAAAATTATTGAGAAATGTAATTTTGTCAACTGCATTGCAGTCGGCAGTCCTGCATTATCGGTTGGATATGGCGATGCTCTTATTTCAGACTGCCATTTTACAAATAATATAGGGGCTACGGGGGCACATCTGTATGTTGGTGGTCACGATATAACCATTGAGAATTGTACGTTTACAGGCGGCTTTGCCCGTAATATGGGTTCAGTTTATATAGGCATTACGGAAAATGTCTTTTTGAAGGGATGCACCATTTCTGGAAATGCCGCAGGAAAGCGGAGCGGTGGTCTCTATATCCAAGACGGAGAAGTAATCATTATTGGATGTAAGATTTATGGCAATACAACCAACGGCGTTGCAGATGATATTACAAAGAGCTACAATAGCCGTTTGTCGTTGATGGACAATCATTCCACCTTGGTAGAGTTGTATAAGCCTGATGGGATGATTCCCAACAGATGGACTGTAGACAGCTATTATGATGTGTATAGTGGGATGGGTCTTTATCAAGCGGATATGATCTTTTCCATGACCTTTGCAGATAACGAACCTTCGCCCCCGCCTTCACCCACCTATATAACGCTGGATAAATCAGAGCTGACCCTTTACGTTGGCGAGACAGATACCTTGACGGCCACAATTCATCCCGAAGGTACAAGCGGCAACGTTCAATGGACAAGCAATGATCCCTCTGTTGCCAGTGTTACCGAAATGGGGTTTATAACTGCGCACACGGCAGGGACAACTTTAGTCACTGCCACAGAAACGATTAGCGGAGCGTCCGCATCATGCCGTGTAAGCGTCCAAGACGTACCAGCTACAACCTATTCCGTTGACACCAACACCAGCCCTGTAGAGGGCGGCGTAGTCAACGGCGGTGGGCAGTACGAAGAAGGTTCTCCCGCAACGGTTACAGCCGTTCCCAACGAGGGCTTCCGTTTCCTGGCGTGGACAGAAAACGATACACAAATCAGCACAGAATCCAGTTTAACTTTTACGGTGACTAGCAACCGAAATCTGACTGCAATCTTTGAGCCTATTACCGAGCCTACCCCTGGGCCTATCCTCAAACCCACCTATATCATCAGTACTTCTGTTGCCGCAGGTGGGACCGTCAATGGTGCAGGGGAATATGAGCAGGGAAGTTCCGTAACACTTACGGCCACCCCCGAAAGCAGGTATCGTTTCATTGCGTGGATAGAGAATAACGAACGGATTAGCTCTGATGAAAGTTATACCTTCATAGCGGATTGTGACCGAACAATCATTGCTTACTTCATGCCTACTTGTACCATCAGTGTAGGTGCTACTGTAGGTGGGACCATTAGTACAGGTACTACCGCAGAAGGGACCAGCGGTGGTTGTGGAGGAGAATTTTTGAAGGGAAGTTCTGTGACATATACGGCCATCCCTGATAGCGGGTATCTTTTTGCAGGGTGGACAGAAAATGGAGAGCAGGTCAGCGTCGATGAAAGCATCACTTTCGTAGTAGATCGTGACCGAACACTTGTCGCTAATTTCACGCCAATTCCCAAGCCGTTCTATACTATCAATGTATCTGCTACCATAGGAGGGACCGTCAGCGGTGGAGGAGAATATGAGCAAGGAAGCTCTGTGACACTTATAGCAACACCGGGAAACGACTACCTTTTCATGGGGTGGACAGAAAATGGTGAACAAGTCAGCACTGATGAAAATTTTACTTTTATCGCAGAACAAGACCGAACACTTGTTGCTAATTTCACGCTCATTCCCAAGCCAACCTATACAATTCATGTTAGTGCTACACAAGGCGGGACAGTAGAAGGCGGCGGGCAGTACGAAGAAGGGAAACTTATAACTGTGAACGCTGTGCCTGACAACAGCTATCGTTTTCTGCGCTGGGAGGAAAACGGCGTACAGGTTTCTACTGAGGTCCGATATTCCTTTGCAGCAGAAGCAGACCGGACTCTGGCTGCTATTTTCGATTTGATTCCACAGTCCACATCAAATTTGCCATATAGCCCTTCGCACAGTTCAGGAACACCGACCACCTCGCATAAACCGAATGATGATAGTGCTACCCAGCCTAACGTAACTGTGATGTCGTATGAAGAAGTTCAGACACACACGCTGACTAACGGAAAAGCTACGTTGGTTGCACCTGATAATTTGTTTTGGGGAGGATATAAAACAGGCCGGGATAACGGTGCTGAAACTGTCACACGGGCAGACTTGGCACAACTCATTTATTTTATGATGGACAGCAAAAGCGTAAAAACCTACGGAGTAACCCAAGCCCCTTTTCGTGATGTAGAATCAGGGACATGGTACGCAGCAGCAGTTGGAACCATGCAAAACACCGGGGTAATGGTGGGGTGTGGAGATGATCTATTCTGCCCGAACCGCACATTGACATGGGGCGAATTGCTTACGGTGTTTGCACGGTTTGTCGAGGGTGAACCGCCTATAGAATACTATACTGGGAATCACTGGGCGAAGGACTCTATAAACAAAGCCTTTGCTCTTGGATGGCTGGAATATACGGAACCATTTGATCCGGGAAGTGTCGTAACAACTGGCGAAATGGTCGATTTGATTCAAGCGGTTTTTCGATGGAATAACGGATAAGATCCTGCCTTTCACCAGGCATCCCGGCACGGTGCAAAGATGAAATAATCTCGTACAGGTCAATAGGTAGTAGGGGAGGCCCAGCAAACCGCTGGGTCTCCCCTGGTATGGATAAGGATTATTTCTGCGCACAATGTTTATACCGCATATCCTTCCTCTTCAAATTGTTCTGAATCACCCACATTATCAGGATCAGTTTCTTCCGGGTCAGGTTCCTCCGCTTCATCGGTTGCCGAAAGCAAAGACCGTATAACACCCCGCCGTGTCTGTACCGAAGTGGGTTTTGCGCTGCCAGCGGATACCGTGTGATTATACTCTGATGACGTGGAGGGATGCCCGCTGAAGAACTCGGTCAGGGTGCGGTTGATCTCGTCCTGGCTCACAGCATTTTCTACTGCCAGACAGCAGTAATATACGCAACTGATGAAGTGCGTCCTACCCTTGACAGTGCGGAGAACCTTGTTGTTGACATCAATCAGGCTCCTGACGAACACCGAATAGGCATTCAGCCCGGAGTTAATTGTGTCTAGCATTTCACTGTCAACCTCGACCTTGCTGGCCCACTCCCGGAAGGGCTTGGTGGAGAAGTCGGGGGATTCCTCTGTGATAAGCTGGTAGAGCTGCATGGCAATCATTTCATCGGTGAACCGTTTCCTGCCAGCCTCCGAAACTACGAACTGAATTGCCTTATGCTTGGCAAGCTGCTGAAAAATCGCCAAGCTGGGGACGTTGGCACGGGTCAGCTCAATGGCGCTCAATGGCTTGCCGTTATTCAGCCTGCGAAAGAACTCCCTGATCTCTGTTTCTGTCATTCCCTCATAATAGTAAATCGTGAGGTTATAGTCTTTGATCCGATCCCGCACCCACTCAGGCAACTGTGAGAAATATAATCCGCTGACATCCTCCACGCACCCGTTATCATCTACGACGGTAGGGGTGTCGGGAGTCAACGCAAATTCATCATGGAGATATTCGCTGATGGTGTTTGACCGCTGCTTTCCGTCCAGGCTGTCATATACGCCGTTCTCGTCACGGGTAAAGTACATGGCAGGGATCGCATAGCCGTAGATCATGCTGTGGATCAGAAGGGATTTTTTGTCTACGTCCCATACAAGGCTGCGCTGCACAGCGTTGTCGTAGTTGACCTTGCCTTTCTCCATCTGATTCACCAGGGCCTTGGCAGTCCAGTTAATGTTGAATCGCTGCATAGTATCACCTCTTTTTCCAATGTTTTTCAACCGTGCCATCCGGGAAATAGGTATCTCTGCGGACTTCTCCTGTCCTCAAATTGTGTTTTGTAACTTCCATCGGTACACCGTCTTTCTTTGCCTTCGCCTTGGCAGCGTCCACCGCCTGAGAGTAAAGCGGAGTGGTTAGCCAACAGCGGCCATCTGGAAAGTTAATTTCGTAGAGAATATCCATGCTCATATCAGCGCCCCTCCCTCCGTTTGCTCCAATCGTACAGTTATGCGGGGATCATAGAAAGGAACTCCTGCTCGGTCAGAACAGGGATGCCCAGCTCCTGGGCCTTGGTGAGCTTACTGCCGGGCTTCTCCCCGCAGATAACGTAGCTGGTCTTGCGGGTCACAGAGCTGCCAGCGGTGGCCCCAAGGCTGGCAATTTTGCTGTTGATGCCGTCACGGGTGAAGTGCTCCAGCTTGCCCGTAGCAACGATGGTGCAGCCGTAGAAGGGGCTGTAGGTTACGCTGTTTTTGTTTTCCATGGTGATATTTTCCTTTCTATCTTCAAATGTAAATTCTCTCTGGAGCGTTTTCCACAGATCCATATTGTCAGGGATGCTAAACCATTGGTGGATATTTCCGCTCAGAGTTGCGCCGAAGTCTGGCAGCGCAGTAAAGTCAAAACCGCTTGTGGCCGCTTTCTCAAACATATCCAAGTTACCGCCAAAGTAGTTATCCAACACTCGGCTTGCGGTCCTTCCAATCATGGGAATGTCCATAGCCACCAGATACCGTGCAAAGGTGGTCTTTCTGCTGGCGTTGATGGACCTCTGGAGCTTTGTGTAAGACTTGATGCCAAAGCCCTCTATGCCTATAATCTGATGGCGGTATCTGTCCAGATGGTAGAGGTCTTGATATGTGGTCAGGAATCCCGCAGAAATGAACTTGTCCAGTATTGCTTCTGAGATACCGGAAATGTCCATGGCCTTTTTCCCGACGAAGTGGACGAACTTGCGCAATGTTTGATTGCCGCAGTCAGGATTATCACAGTGGAGCGTTGCCACTTGGCCCTCTTTGCCACCAGAACGAGCGTAGATCCTCGTGGGGTTCCCACAGCAGGGACACCGTTTCGGAATCAGGCTGGGGGCATAACGGCCACGGTCAAGGTTTTCCTCAGTGTGGGGAATTATCATGTTGCGCTTGGAAACGAGGATACGACAGCCTGGGTGCAGTTCCAGTTCCTTGATAAAGGACAGGTTGTGCAGACTGGCCCTCGACACAGTGCAGCCGTCAATCTCCACAGGATCAAACAGGGCTACGGGTGCAATTTCCCCGGAACGGCTGGGTGTCCACTCAACGGAACGGAAGACTGTCTCCGTCACATCGTCCTCAAACTTGAACGCAATGCCATCCTTGTAGTGATGCCCTGTCCTCCCCAGCGTCTTGGAGAAGGAAATACTGTCATAGCGCAGCACGATCCCATCAATAGGCAGTTTTTCGATATTGGCGATAGACCGCAGATGTTGGATTTTGCTTTCCATTTCTGCCTGGGATGTGCCTTTTGGCATACGAACAAAGGGACAGACCTCAAAGCCAAGAGGCTCCAAATCTTCCAGCAGCCATCCCCGGCTGTCTACGTTGCCGCCAAGAGCATCCATACCCTCAATGACGTTGAAGGCATAGAAGTAGATGCGGCGATCCTTACAGATGGACGGGTCAAGCAGCCGAATAGAGCCAGCAGCCAGATTTCGGGCATTTTTGATTTCCTTATCCTCGGAGTCCTTCATCTGCTCAAAGTCATTAGTATGGATCAGGCCCTCTCCTGTGATAACAAGCCTCTTTTTATTGGGAATTTTCAGCGGCACATTACAGAACGCAGGAACATTGTGGGTAACATCCTCGCCAGTTTCGCCATTCCCACGGGTAGATGCCTCGACCAGCTTGCCGTTTTCATAACAGAGTTTGACGGTCAGACCATCCAGCTTCAGCATCAGCAGAGCCGGAGCTACAGTAAGCATAGAAACCAGATCATTAGTCTGTTTTGTCTTGTCCAGGCTAAGGAGCGGAATAGTGTGCTGAACCTTCCGCAGCGCACTCACAGGAGCATAGCCTACCGTCTGCGTGGGGGAATTGCTGAGGACGATCCCCGTTTTCTGCTCCAACGCTGCCAGTTCGTCAAAGAGCCTGTCGTAAACCGCATCGGACACGCTGGGCTTTGCGAGATTGTAGTATTCGTGCCGATAGCGATTGAGCGTTGCAGTCAATTCGGTGATACGCTGAACACTGGCACCATCAGATTTTGACTGTTTTTTCTGCATTTTCTTCACCATCCTTAATGTTCGTTTGTGGAGCTATTTTTGGCGGCATCATTGTAAAGGTCGGCCAGCCGGCACTTAACTATCTTTACGACCTCGGTGTGGGCTTTGTAGCTGACAGCCGATTGTTCTGCCAACGTCTCGGACATCCGATGTTCGGCCAACTCAAGGCCGCCAGAGAACTCCACCAGAAAATCCAAAAGGATAGAGAACTCCTGCTCAGGTGGAAGTTGGCGCATCTTCTCCAAAAGCTCATTAACCCCCAGCCACTCAACAACGGACTCAACCTGACTGTTGCCAACATCCGAACGGGCGTAAGGTACATAATGATCCATCTTAACCAGCCTCGCTTACCTTTGCTGATTTGTAGAAGGTATTGTTGGTTGAATCATCAATGCTGAAACACCATCTGCCATTGTAGGACTTCCTGGGCTTGCGGGTGATGATCTTCCCATCGCCGTCAATGGGCTTCAACTGGATCGTCTTGCTGCTGGCCTTGACGATCTCATAGGTGATGCGGACACGGTTCCATTTGTAGGAATCGCCATCCCGGACGTACTGCTCCGCTGTGAACCGTTCGCCAACAGTGAAGGGATGTGTCTCTCGATCTTCCTCCGCTTTGACGATCTCGGTGATCTCCGCATAGGCAGCGGTCAGGACCATGCCCTTCGCACCCCCGGTCAGGATACGATAGGTGATGTTCTGCGGCCCGGCACCGATGACCTCAACATCCCCGCTGCCCTTCACTTTGACGTGGTAGCCGATCTTCACATTGTCCCTGCTGAACCGGATTCCGCCGCACACATCAACACAGGCTTCCAGAAAGGCTTGCTTGTCCATGGCCTTCTCCACAAGTTCCAACTCATGCTGAATCCAGCCGTTGACCATCTCGGCAGTGATTGGAGTGCCATCGTACCGCTTTTTCTTCTCGCCGTTCTCAATGGCAAATAGGGTCTGCTCATAATGGATGATGTTCTTCTCACGGGCTTTGATTTCCTTCTTGCACTCCTTGATACGGCGGTCAAGATAAGCGACATCCTGATACTTGGCCCCGTCTGCTGTTTCTCTGGCGGTCTGCGCCCTGTCCTGAAAATATGCGCTTTTGCGGTATTCCTCGAAACCACGTTCATACTGTGCAAACATCCGCTCCCGCCGGCGGGCAAACGCCTGACTGCCAGCGTGACCCGCAATGATGGGCTGGGTGAAAAACGCAATATCGCCGTGCATATGGTTAAGGGGCTTCTGTAAGTTGGCTCCCCTCCGTTCTGCGTTCTCGGCGTACTGCTCATAACGCTCGGCCCGTCTCTCGGCCCTCTCCGCTTGACGCTCCACCTGCTCGGAGAAAGAAAGACGCTCGCCCTGACGCTGTTCTTCGGTAAAGCCCAGCTTGGCAGCGACCCGCTTCGCCCACCAGAGGTTCGGTTCCTTGGCCCTACTTACCCAGCAGCCCCCGGTACGGCTCCACAGAAACGCCCCCTTCAATTCGGTTTTCTGCTCGGCGGTCAGGGCGTTGTACTCGGACTTCTCGAAGTGAAGTTCAATTTTGGTCGTTTCCAGATTGAAAATATACTTTTTCTCCATTTCAGATAGCCTCCTTCTGGATGCCGTACACATCATCCACATAGTAGGCCCCGGTGAAGAAATTGAAAATAGCAGTACACCGAACGCCGTTGACCTCAGCCAGATAGAGATTGTCACCGATTTTCCGGATGATCTCAGCCTCGCCCATCACATGGCGGTCATGCTCGTGGTCTTTCAGACTGTGGATATATGCCTTGACTTTCACGGTCAAATCCCTCCGTAATTCAAATTACCTGGGACCAGCGAACGCCAGCCCCAGGTTATGCCTTCATAAATCACAGCACCAGTTTTCTTCCTTGTGGGCCGTACCATAGGTGCGGTTGAACTCCTGCACAGACTCGCTGGGGACGTAAGTTTCCCCATCCGGGCAGAAACGGCCCTCCGCAATCACACGCCGCAGCACATCCCGCATCTTTTCCTCATTATCCGCAAAGATGTCCTGCTCCTCGTCATCGGTGATTCTGATAACGGCCCCTATCCGAATCCACAATTCTTTCATAAACTGACCTCCTATTTCAGCCAATAGCGGCTCTGACCCGACCGTAGAAGTTCTCCATATAGCTTACGGCGGCAGATTTCGGTATCTTCAAAAACCGTGCCGCCTCATGGAGCGCAAAGCCGTCTATCAGCAATTCAATGATCCTATTTTCCCTTGGCGTGGCTACCTTTGCCGCCTGTTCCAGAAGGGCCTTGCGCTCGGTCTGCCGTTCAACATCCTGCGTTTGGTCAGGGATAGTGCTGTGGTTTCCCGCAGTATCCAGGCTTACAGTGTAGCCGCAGCGTTTGGCACGGGCGTTGTATTCACCATCCCGGAGAATGGCATCCTTCATGGCTCGGAACGCCATAGCCTTGAACTTCACGTCAGCCGGAGGATTGCGGAAATACTGCTGCACAGCGGAGAGATACCCGAAAATTACAATATCGTAGAAATCATCCATCGGGAGACGCCTGTATCGGAGAAAGTCAATCACCAGATTGTGGTGCTGCTCCGCAAACTCCCGTTCCTCCTGGGTCATAGGACGCAACGCCCTCATGTTTATCACTCCAATCAGTTAGTAAAATAGAAGGAACCCCTGCGGCACAAGGGATTCCCTCATAGATGGGTTTGCTTAATCGACTTCCAGCGGCAGGCAGACGATATGGCCATCCATACCCCAAAACATTTCCGGGGTATAGAATCGCTCCTGATACTGCTGAATCTGCTCCGGGGTCAGGCTGATAAAGTGGTCACAGTCTGCGGGAAAGCCGCACAGGAAAAACGTGCCGAATACAATATCGCATAACTGGCCGTCCTTATCCCGCAATCCCCGGTTCGCCGGCATATCCATAAATTTTCCTTCCTCGTTGCAGACCAGCACAACAGAATCGTCAAGATGGACGGGCTGAATATAGCCGCCCACGATGTTCTGCATGGCTGTCAGAGAATCGTCGATTTCTTTCTCCTTTGGCCTCTGCTCCGGTTCGACTACTAAGACACGCATAGCAACGCTCCCTTCCTTATGTGTCTTGCTCAAATTTATAAAAGTCCTCGTCACAAGTGAAACACTGATAGTCATAGCCAGGTAACAGGCTCTTGAATAGAGGACTACCGCATTTACGGCAAGTGCCGCAGCTCTCCATGATGGTCAAGTGGCGCAGTTCCTCCGGCTCAACACCAGCGGCGGCCAGGAATGACCGGGTCTGTTCCTCGCTGTCGAACATATGAACTTCACCAGTATTATCCAGCAGAAATTCCCGTTCGCCGTTGAGTGTAACGCCGCCTACCGGACGGGTAACAATGTATTTCATAGTCCCACCTCAAATTTCCCACGCAGCCAGCGAATAGCCTGATGTTTGCGGGAAAATTCCTCTGTCCATGCGTCCCCGGTGGTGTTGTCCACCGCTACCCATTTGCGGCCTTCCTTCGTCAGAAAAAGGCCAGAGGGAATACGGTGTTCTATGATCCGCCCAAGAAGCTCCGAACTGACACGCTGGATTTTAAGTTTCTTTTCCATCCGCACCACCTCCAACAGCTTTGTTTTGGCTCTGACACATCAGGTAGTTTTCGGTTGGCTCCCAGTCAGAGACTACGATCTCCATGTGCTTATCACACAGGAAATCGCCCTCGCCGATGTACTGACAGCAGTTGCAAACGCCAGGATCACAGAATCTCTTTGGCTTGGGGGCTTTGATTTCCTTCCTCGCCATGTCCTCACCCGCCCAGCTTGTTCAGATGCCGTTCCAGCAGCGTACAGTAGCCGTGTACCCGGTCGATGGGCAGTTCCACCCACTCACCGCAAGCGGTCTGATCTCCGCTTACAGGCTCCAGCCTGATTTTCTCGTTGTCCTCGCTTTCACGAACCCGGATACAGGTATCACCGAAGAAGTAGCAAACCGTTCCATCGTCCTGTTCCATCCGGGTCAAGTTGGGGATGGCCGCAGTATCCCGCATCTGCTCCAAAATATAGCAGTCCTCGACCTTCCAGCCGTTGATGTCCCGTTCTTCGGCCATATAGTAATCCAGACGGACACCCTGATTGGAAGTCACATCCAGACAGTAACCGAAGATAGAATAGCCGCCCATATTAGGCCAGAACGCCTTGTTGTCACTGGAAATGCGGTAGGTACGGCTCAACAACGGATACTTCGTGGCAAAGCCATCCTCGGTGAAAATAATGTGTGCCGTCAGATCATCCCTGGGAGAAGTAGCTTTCAGCTCCCGGAAGATCTGTTTTAATTCGCTATAGTTCATAAAGACTCCTCCAAAAGGGAATGACCCGGCATCCCCACCGCAGGGCAGGGATACCGGGCCATTGTAGAGTATTTTAGCTGGCCTGGGCCAACTCCGGCACCAAGGTAGCGGCGTTCACAATCTCCATGAACTGCTGCCCAAAGGCCCGTGCCTGGGCCGCTTCCTCCGGGCTGAGGGTGCTGACCGCCTGGAAGTTGAACAGGGCGTAGGGCTTGCCCTGTTTGCTGGTGGCCTTCTCTAAGGTAATCTTCGTGACCACGCTGGAGATCGGCGTCAGGCTGCTCAACAGGCGGGTGGAGTATTTGAGAAACCTGGGCTTGCTGGTGACAGGGACGCGCACCAGCAGAGGGATGATGTTGTTGGGCCGCAGCAGGAACAGTAGCACGGACTCCTTGCAAGCCTTGGCGTTACTGTCTCCGTCCTTGGAACCGAAGTCATTGTAGGGGCAGAGAGCGCAGGCTTTCCCATCGTGGGAAATGATGCTGTTCTGGCTCATGCAGACAGGGGGTGTACCCTCCACCGGATCGGGCGTATCCCAATAGGCCCGGGGCGTGGTGTAGTCCAGTACAATGCCCGTCAGCTCCATAGCAGCCTCGTTCCCCGCCAGCCCCGGCACCTCAAACACAGTAGAGCCGCCAGAGGGAGACTTGACCACATCGAACAGGTCGAGGGACAAGGGCTGGCTTTTCAAATTGGCCCGGATCAGGTCAAGGGCGTTGCTGGTCAGGGCGATGTAGCTGGAATCGGTCGGAGCCAGCGAGGTATCAGCAGCGGGGGTAACA
Organism: Anaerotruncus sp. 1XD42-93; assembly: GCF_009917605.1. Taxonomy (NCBI): domain Bacteria; kingdom Bacillati; phylum Bacillota; class Clostridia; order Eubacteriales; family Oscillospiraceae; genus Anaerotruncus; species Anaerotruncus sp. 1XD42-93. The sequence continues at coordinate 35,132 of NZ_QZEG01000023.1, forward strand.
GTGATGTTGGTCTGCTCCCCGGCAGGGGTCTTCAACTCCTGCACCTTGCCGCTCATGCGGCTTTTCAAACTTGTGTTATCCATAACGAACCTCCTAAATTAACTCGCCGCCTTGATGGTAAAGCGGCGGTAGGATGACTTGTTGGCATACTTTTTGTAGAGAACAGGGTGCTCGGCCTTCAAGGTCTTGCTGTCAAGCCGCTCCTGAAATACGCTCTTCCAGGTCACGACACGGCCCCCGGCAGTTCCCACCTCGTTATTGCCCATCATCTCCTTCAGCAGATTTTCGGCTTTCTGCTTTTTCTCAGTGATAATCTCCAACTGAGCACAGGCTTCATCGTACTCGGAGAGCAGAGCGGCGGCAGTGTCCGGCAGGGTGATGTGGGACATGGGCGTACTGCGGGGGAATTGCTGGGACAGAAACTTAGCCGAAGCATCGGAGCCGTCCAGCGGCGGGGGTGTGCAATCCTGCACATGGTTCCAGAACGCCGTTTCCAGCTCAATGAGCATAGAAATCAATTCCTCGTCACGCTCCACGAACTTCCAGCGGAAGGTATTGCCGCCAATCAGCACGGCGATATAGGTCCCGGCATATCCGGTCACCGCCATGTAGTGTTGGATCTGGCACATATACTCGTCAGGGATGGTATCCTCCCACTCGCCAGCCTTGTAAGCCGAAGCGGTCTTGGCCTCGAATACGCACGTTCCGTAGTCCGGGACTTCACAGATACCGTCCAGATTCGCCAGCATGAACGGATATTCCTCGCTCTGGAGCAGTTCACTCTTGTGGATGACCTCGATCCCGGTACGCTTGGTGAACTCGGCCCGGACGAACGGCTCCAACTGTGTCCCCCAATAGGCAGCTTCTCCGGCCTCCTGGGGCGGGAGCTGGCCAGTCTTATCCAACCACAGCTCCACAGGGGATTTGTAACGGTTGATGCCGCAGACCACGGATGCGTCCGAACCGCCGATGCCCTGCTTTCGGTACTCCAACCAGTCAGCGTAGGGCATATTTTCGGTGGATACTAAGATTTTTGCCGACATATGAAAACCTCTCTTTCCCTAAATATAATAGGAATAGGGAACGTACAGCCACAGGTCGCACGCCCCCTATTTTGCTTTTCCTATCACGCCGCCGCCAGCACCATCTTGTAGGCTTTGTCGATCATGGGGTTGCCCTCCACGGTACGCAGGAACAGGTTTTCATCGTAGTTTTTCGTCCTGCGGATGGGATCAGCATGGGTGGCAAAGTCACTGACGGCGTTGACGAAGCGGTAGCCGTTCTTGCCTACATGGGACAAGTCGGGGGCATCCCAGTACCGGGCTTTCATGTTGTCCAGCATACGCAGATTGTTCTTGCGCTGCACATCGGGCAGGTCAAGAGTGACAGGGAAGAACTCAGCCATGAACTCCATCACCTTCTTGTCGGTGAGTCTGATCTTGGACAGGGTATCAATACCTCGGCCCAACTCGCCCATGTACTTCTCGGCAAGGCCCAACGTCTCCTCGGCCTCATGGACACGGAGCATCACATTTTCGGTGTGCTTGGTGGTCCAGATACGCTTTGCGCTGTTGAATGCCAGATTGAGCGTGTTTTGGCAGACAACACGGATGGGGGTCATGGCGACCTTGATTCCGCTGCTGCCATCGTGACTGTTCATCACCACCAGATAGGGAGCGATCTCGTCCCCGGCGATAATGTAGCGGTGGGGCATCCGGGCCAGCATCCAGACCTTGCGGCCACCCTGCAAGGCTCCGGCAGTCTCATAGGTCACGCCAACCCCCAGCAGGTCATCGGTGAACTGGAAAGCGTCCTCGTTCTGCACCACCTTGTAGCGGTCAGAGACAATGCCCAGGGCGGCGTTGTCGGTGCTGCGGGTGTTGACCTTGTAGCCCGAGATCAGGGAGCCGTCCTCAGCGTAGACGTTCTTCTGCTCCACCGTCCAGTCAAGGCCAGCAAGCACCAGGGCGTCAATGGACGTGGGCGCGGTTTCGACACGGGTTCCCAATCCGTGCCAGGGCTTTTCGCGGACATAGAACATGGTTTCGACGTTAGCGGGCATAACTTTTACCTCCTGAAATAGATTTGGATTTGTGGTTTTTCCTGTGCCGAACATAGAAACAGAGGACTTCCCATATAGGGAAGCCCTCTGCTCACGCCGCTTATCCGATTGTCTAAGCTGCATCCGGTGAATCGTCCATCTCGCTCAATGCTTTTGCCATTGCGAGCAAGGCAGTAAGAACGATTAGCACCACTTCAAGGGTTCTGCGGTACGGCAATGTGAATCACCCCCAATCCGGTTTGATTACAAGAAAAGAATATATTGCTGAAATGCGGTGTCATACGATAGGAACGCTACAATGTGCAGCTCCAGAGTTAAAGACCATGCTCCTGAACAAACTGTTTCAGCAGCTTTTCCAACTTTTAGGCAATCGCATCCGACAGAAATTTCAGAAAGCCGTTCCTGCGGCATCTCGCCAGTCCGTTTACATTCCAAGACACGATCTTCATTCCCCTGCCCTCCCGTTCAATGGATATATCTAAACAAGGGGGCGACCCCAGCCGCCCCCTTGTTTAGATACCCTCATTAGTTTCTGCCTTCTTCCATCTCTGGGTCATATTGGGATGCCTCATATTTTTGTACTCTTTTCCTTTTATCTTCCAATATCTCACACAAATCTTGAACCCCCTGCCTGTCCTCCTTGAAGTAGCGTACCCTATCTGCCAACTGCGGATAGTTCATATAGGACGGGTCTGTGCAGGAAAAGTCGTACATTAACTTGCCGAGCGGACTTCTGTTCTTGCGATCTCCATTCACATAAATTGTATTGAGCTTGAATCCCCACCAAGCGTCTGTGGTTCCCCCATCAAGAATAATTCCCGAGTGAGCAAGGGCCTTGCGCTCGACGCCGTGCTCAACGATATAAACGGTGTAATGTCCTGCTATGTTCCGATCTGTATCTGTATCTGTATGAGCCGCCGATAATTCTGCTGAATAGAGGTCCATCCCAACTTTTTTGTCTCTATCGGCTGTGCTGTCCTGAAATACCTTGATTTGAAATGTCCATCCTTGGCGGTCTGTTGCAAATACATTAAGTCCAACAGAGGCTTCATGCCAAACAGAGGTCACCTCTTTCACCTGCAAAGTGGACATTTTCAAGATTGGCTGTAGAAGTAATTCTGTGCATTCCTTGTTGTTTTCAAAACATTTAACCATCAGCACATCGTCCATCAACCGTAAAGGTTTGATTTGCTGTAAAATGTTCTCTTGGGTCTTGGCGGATTCTGCAATATTCATACAATTACTGTCCTTTCAAAATCGGGAACATTATGTTCCCAATGTAGCTGCCCCCTTTGCGTTCCGATATTTCATGGTATAGACGTACAGATCGTCCAAAGAACCAATGACATTGCTGGAGTCGTCTTTCCGATAGAGCAAACTGGCGGCATGGAGAAGCTGATCCCTTGCGCTGGCAACCGGGTCTTGCGGTTCATGTTCTGGCTGGTGCAGCTCCAGATTAACGGGATTGATATGGCTGTGGATAAATGTTCCGTCCTCAGTCAGAAATATTACCCTGACTTGAACATCGGAATAGTCTGGCAGAAACTTTCTCCGCTGTTTATATCGTTCCAAATTTTCTTTCCAATGTTTTTGAGATACTTCTACAATACCGTATTTCTCTGTACCAACAAACCGGACAATATCTCCTCTGTCAAACGGATTCGGTGCCTCATAGAATGTATTTTCAAAACATTCATACCAATCTGTCTGTTCGTTATCATCTGGAATTTCACGGCTCGAAAAAGAACTTGCCTCACTGTTCTCGTTAAAATGGAGGTTGGCTATCGAAGAGTGGCTGCAAGTACCATCCTCAAATTCCGACACAGCATTGACCAAGTATTATTCGATTTGAAACGGGACGTTTTCCTCCTTTCCGTACTTAAAAGCCACATTCCAATCGAAGAAATATCCACAAGCAAGATATTCACCTTCATGGAAGCTGCCATTTTCCTGCACCTTCAGAACATAGACGCAACGATTAGCAGCGTTTTCTTTGAACGCTCGGATAGCCTGTTTTTCTCGTTCCAGATATTCTGTAAGTTACTTTTGCAATCTTTTATCAGCAGTCGTGTCCCGCAAGGTTCCCAGCCGAGAATACTGCTCTTTCAGTGACAGGTCTCCATGATACAAAAGTGCAGCCTTCTCTCTGTCTGTGAATGTCCACTCTGATTTTATGACATACTTCCGCACGGTTTCAGAGGGGATCATAGCTTTCAGTTCTTCAACATCCATCCCAATCGCATACCTTTCGCATATTTGCCCGACAACTCCTTTATGAACCGCTCATAGGCGTTGTAGCCATTCGCCTTACACTGAGGGCAGGGATTGGCTACCGTATGTACCAGCCCCAGCTTATAAGGGCATTTATCGCATGGCGGTTTCACTTTGTAAAGCAAATCCTTCATACTCATATCGTGATGTCTCCTTCTTGTGTTCGGAATCATAAGGATGTAGATTAAGAGTAGTGCCGCTATCCCTCCGCTGATAGATACAACAGGAGGGCGACCGTGGCCGCCCTCCTGTTGCAAATCATTAATTAGTTTCCAACTTTGGTATATACACGGCTACTGTCAGAAAGAAAGACTACGAGCGAATCACCTTCCACTGTATAGTCAAAGTAGGTGATATCTATCAAGCTATACCTCACTGCATCGGCACCATCATCCGCTGTATAGGCACTCCAAGTAATCGGGTATCTCCCATTATACATCCCAGTACCATCCACATTGAACTGAAATGACCAAATACTATTCTCTACACTAGTCCACGTCCCAATAATTCCATCGCCATTTTCACCCGTAGTGCGTTGGTACATATGCCTCCTATTTCTCGAAAAGGAAATGTACTCTGTTCCTGGCTCGCTAGATGGACTTGTAATTGTATATGTATCACTGTTATCAAAATATGCGGAACAGCTAACTCTACCGTTTGAGGTTTCCCAATAGACACGATTAGGGCTTTCTCCTACTAAACTCCAACAGTTGAAGTCGCAAGAACTTATCATCCCATTATCGTCAAATTGGAGTGTACCACCGTCAAATGACCGCCATCTGCCGACCAGTGCAGAATCCAGATTGCCGTAAGTCCCATGATTGCCTTCTTCGCCCAGATATGCGTCGTTATCAATCGGATCATCATTATCAATTCGATAAACATTGATGCTGTAAGGCTCAGTATCATCCGGGATATAAAAGGTATAGCAAATGCCTTCCCGAATCCATTGATACCCACCTGCACCGAGGCTATCGTAGTTATCTCCCATCAGACTTACAAGTGCGTCAAAATTCTGCTTCAAGCTCTGGCCATTAAGTGTAAATTCTTCTGCGTTGGCACTAAAACTAGCCACTGTGTTCCCATTGGAAACATCAAAATACATCCATTCCGGAGCATCAGCGCCATACTCAATGCTATCATTTTCGGCATATATTTCTGGCTCGCCAAAGGCGGTAACAACCTCGTCCGCTGTCATTTTAAGTACATCTTGAGTGGGAATCTGACGGATTAGAATTTGTCCTGTGGTATTGGAGGATTGCTCCTGCCCTTGTCCGCCTCCCGTTCCAGCGGCTTCATACTCTTCAAACGCTTTTGAGATTACCGCTGCCAGCGTCAGGGCATCCTGTGGGACTTCGTTGAACGCAAGATAAGACGCTTCAAAGGTTCCGTTTTCTTCATCAACCACAAATTGAATCCGGGCCTTTACCGGAACATCCTGATAGGTGCAATCACCTGTAAACTCTACAACATCCTGCCCGTCTTCACTCTCAAAATACTTCCAACGTGGCGTACCAAAGAAAGCGGTAAATGCGTCCTCATAGGTTACATAGGCTATACAACTTTTATACAGCCATTTAATGCGATAACGACAACAAAACCGCCAACTTCCAACAGAATCCAGCCAGTTGCCCGTGCTATACTTCGGCCATAAGGAGAGCGGCTTGATTAGGATTCAATGTCCATCGGGCTTGGCGGGCCTAGATGGGCGCGGGGGCTGTACTTGGACAAAAAAAGCAGAGAGGCCCGGCACGGCCTCCCTGCTTAAAATGGAATATGCCCCTGCTCTCCCCTCCCGGACGCTCATCAGACGTCCGGGCTTTCTTTTTTGGCAGGGAGATGCACTCAATCTTCCCGGCAGTCATCAGATCTCCGGAACCACAGTCAAGAGCCTCGCAGATGCTCCGAACAAGGGAAAGCGTCACGGTTGAAGTGACCCCCAAAAGTTAGACAAAGATTAAAGTAAAAATTGTTCAAGCAGCCGAAAGGGCTTGTTGTCTGTGAAGCGCAGGCGGCAAGTCCTTCAGCTTTGCCTTGATACGGCGGTTGTTGTAGTAATCAAGATATACCAGGAGTTCCTGCATGAAGTGTTCCATCGAATTGAACTCATGGAGATAAAGCAGTTCACTTTTGAGCAGCCCAAAGAAATTTTCGATCACAGCATTGTCCAGACAGTTTCCTTATTTTCGTGGTATATAGCCGTGATCTCTGCTTTTTCGGGTTCGCACTTATCTGGACTGCTCATTTGTTTCAGATGGTAGTAGAAAGTTGCCCGGGGCAGATGAGCGATTGAAAGTAAAAGTTCCAGTTTGTGTTTTTGCCTCAGCTTTTGAACTACCTGTGTTTTCTGCGCTGGCGTCGCTCGTCTTCCAAAACCAAGGCCTGCAAGTTTTTTAGGTATTCGTTCTCCGCCCGCAGCCGCTGCACTTCAGCCAGCAGATCCTCTTCCACCGCTTTCGGCAGCTTCTTTGGACGGCCCCTCGCCGCTCAATAGCAAACCCTTCCGGCCCCTCTGTCAGGTAGATACGCTCCCAGTCCTGTACTCGCTTGTGGCGGATCCCGAATCTCTCTGCGGTTTCTCAATAACGGAGCTCTTCTTCCCGCATGGGTTCTATTACCAGCCTCTTGAATTCTGGTGTGTATTTCTTGTTTGGGACTCCCTTCGGCATAATATATCACCCCTCTTGTTTTTCAGTATACCATACTGTCTAACAAATGGGGGGGCAGTTCATATGCGGGCTGCTCTTTATTTTTACGAATTACGCCAGCCATACTATGTTCTATATGCATAATTTTTGCAGAAAAAACGACAAAATTCTACAATCGGAAGTTGTATTCCTTTTTATCATGTTTGATCTCCCGTATTTTATATATCAAGGGTAGCTGGAAAGTCGTTCCATCTACCATGATCTTTAAAGACGGGGGTTATATTATGACGAAAAAAGCATTATTGGATCATGAAAAATTCAACAATTCAATCAAAGAATCACGCATAAAGCAAGAACAGCTTGCAGAGCATCTGGACATCTCGGTCCGGCATGTACGCAACCTCAGAAAAGAAGATATTTCCATCTCTGCTTCTCTTCTTTACAACATCAGTCAGGAATTTCAAAAGCCAATGGAATATTTTCTCACCTTCGATGAGGAGGGTGAAGTATAAAGTTCATAAATAGGAAAAGCCCCTCAGAAACGTGTATGTCTTCGGGAGAAGATTCCGTTTCTGAGGGGCTTTATTTTGTCGTTTATCCTTCTTTATACTTCGCGGCCAACGCCACAAGCTCTGCGCGCAGCGCGTCATACCTTGCCTTGTAATCCGGTTGCTCTGGTGTCTCTGTGGGCAGCTTAGGAACTGCCAGATCACTCTGGGCACACCAACCGCCCGATGTGCCCGCGATACTTTGCCCGTCTCCGATAAACCAGACCTTTGCCGGGTTGATTGTGCTGTCGGACAGCCCTCCCGCCTTGGCATACTCGGCTTGGGTATTGATGATCCGGTTGCTGGCCGTCACCGATACACCGGGCGCAAGTGTCGGGTATTTAGTGTCGGTGTCCAGCTCAATATGCAGATGCGGGCCGCTGGTGTTGGCCCCGGTGTTGCCATACTGGGCAATCACCTGCCCGCGCCGCACCTTGTCTCCTGCCTTAATCTTGACGCTTGCATGGTGGTAGGTGCGGGCGGTCAA
>NZ_QZEG01000236.1:0-555 GCF_009917605.1 Anaerotruncus sp. 1XD42-93
CATCTGGTGGAACTTGCCCCCGCCGATGCCTACGACCCCCGCTATTCCAAATGGAACTATGCCGACCTGCCGATTTTACCGGAGCCGTGGCAGTATCAGGTGCTGCCGGATACCAAAAAGCAGTTTGAAACCTTAAAAAGCCTGATGAACCGGGCCGATGTCACCGCCTTAATCTGTGCAACGGACGCAGGGCGCGAGGGGGAACTTATTTTCCGCCTGACTTACCATCTGTGCGGCTGCACAAAGCCCGTCAAGCGGCTGTGGATTTCCTCAATGGAGGAAACCGCCATCCGAAAAGGCTTTGACTGCCTGCTGGATGGGAAGAACTACGACAATCTCTACGCCGCCGCCCTCTGCCGCGCCAAGGCGGACTGGCTGATCGGCATCAACGGCACACGTTTGTTTACCACGCTGTACCAGGGCAAAACCCTGAACGTGGGCCGGGTGCAGACCCCGACGCTGGCGCTGTTAGCAGAACGGGAAGCCGCCATTTCCGGCTTTCGGAAAGAGAAATTTTATACGGTGGAGCTGGAACTGGACGGATTCCATGCCGCC
>NZ_QZEG01000237.1:0-552 GCF_009917605.1 Anaerotruncus sp. 1XD42-93
CATGGAACCGTCCGCATAAAAGTAGTACCACTTGCCGTCAATCTGTTTGAAACCGCCGGCAAACATCCAGCCATTACTGTCCAGCCAGTACCATTTTTTATCGTCTTGCAGCCAGCCGGTGACAGGCTTGCCGTTTTTCAGATACTGCCAGGAGCCGCTGTGGTTCTGCATCCAGCCCTGGGCGGTCTGCGGGTCAATGACAATCTCCACAAACCGCCGCAGGACGGTAGCGACCTCGGCGCGGGTGGCGGTTCCTTTCGGGTCAAAGCGGTTGCCGCCTTTCCCCGCCATGATACCCGCCTGCTGCATGGCTTTGACCTCCTTTGCCGCCCAGCCGCTGATCTGCGCGTTGTCCGCAAACGTCACAGCATCATGGGCAACCGGCAGGTCATAGCCCAGCTTTTTCGCGTAATTTGCCATAATGACCGCCATCTGTTCCCTGGTGATATTGGTGTCCGGGGAAAAGGTGGTGGCGGAGGTGCCGTTTACAATGCCTTTTTCTGCCGCCCAGTTCACATAAGGGGCATAGTAGGCGTCTGCTTTCACATCGGT
>NZ_QZEG01000238.1:0-545 GCF_009917605.1 Anaerotruncus sp. 1XD42-93
ATATCGCTTCATGGCTCTATTTTCGCACTTTTATTTGGTTTGTGCAATATTTATTTTTCAAACAAGCCCTAATGTTAGGACCATTATCTGTATTGGACATTAAACAGGCTCTAAGGAGATGTAAACAGCCATGTTTTTAGAATCAAGTGGGGATAACACCATCCCCATTGCCTTAACGGAATTTATAGCCCTACTGAAAATTTAAAAAGCTTACTTGTTTCAAAAATCCATAATTTAGCAATGAAAAACCGCCGCCAGTTACATGAACTGACAGCGGTTTTTTATTGCCAAAATTTTTTTGCAAAAACAGCCAATTTAACGCACAGTTTAGCCAAATCATTTCGCTTTATTAGCGGAAAGGGAGAGGACCACTACATCCCCCAACGAAAGGGGGTGAGAAGATGGGAACGATCCCCCGCTTTAACAATCCTAGGTAGTGTTCACATAAGCACATCGACAATGAGAGCAAAAAAGACAAAAGCCAAAAAGATAATATCCAGTTTGTCATAGCGGGTAAAAATGCGACGAAATCGCTTGATACGGCG
>NZ_QZEG01000239.1:0-543 GCF_009917605.1 Anaerotruncus sp. 1XD42-93
CGAATATAAAGAGTAGAGACCTGTGACAAAAAGTATAGTTTTTGTCACAGGTCTCTCTTTTTGTTTTTTCTGGAAATTTTCCGTATATAAGACGAAGATTTTACCTTTCGTATAAATATTTTCCCTGATATAGGAATAATATCTCATATTTTAGGAGAAATCCGCGCCTTCCGAGGTGTGACATTGGCTATACCTTTTGTCACACCCCCGGAAGGCTTTTTTGCGTTACAAGGAGGTAATCGTATGCTGGTTCTTGGGACAAATGTTGGAGAATATGTGGTGATCGACGACCGGGTAGTCGTGCGGGTGATCCGCCTGAATGGCGACATCAAGCTCGCGATCGACGCGCCGAGGGAAATCCCGATCGTGCGCGGGGAAGTGTATGAACGTACCCACCCGCGTCCGGCGGTGATCGAAAACGACCGCCGGCGTTACAGCCAGCCGCGCAAAAACTATGCAGCAGGCCCGAAATCAGCGTCACGCTGAAACCAAAAGTTTCGTCCACCTTTTCAAAGGTGGCGGGGTCGAGGGGCAGAGCCCCCG
>NZ_QZEG01000240.1:0-539 GCF_009917605.1 Anaerotruncus sp. 1XD42-93
AACAGCTCCGCCCGCTGCGCCAGATACCGGCGCACCGTAGAATCCTTGGAATCCATCGTGTAGCGGCTGGTGACAAAGGCCACGACGCCGCCTGGACGCACCTGGTCCAGCGATTTGGCGAAAAAGTAGTTGTGGATGTTGAAGTTCAGCTTGTTATAGGCCCGGTCATTGACGGAATACTGGCCAAACGGCACGTTTCCTACGGCTAAATCATAAAAATCCCGCCGGTCAGTGGTTTGAAAGCCCGCGATGGTGATGTCTGCGTTTGGATAGAGCTGCTTTGCAATGCGCCCGGTGATGGAATCCAGTTCCACGCCGTACAGTTTGCTGCCCCGCATTTCCTCCGGCAGCATACCGAAGAAATTGCCCACGCCGCAGGAGGGTTCCAGGATGTTGCCGGTCTGGAATCCCATTTTCCCCACCGCTTCATAAATGGCCTGGATAACGGTAGGGCTGGTGTAATGGGCGTTTAAGGTGGTCCCTTTGGCGGCTTCATATTCCTCCGGGGACAGCGTTGCGTAGAGTTCCGCAAACTCCTT
>NZ_QZEG01000241.1:0-537 GCF_009917605.1 Anaerotruncus sp. 1XD42-93
TTCGTTTACATTGCCGCTATCGCTATTTTGTTGATTTAGCTCAGCCTTCACTATTTTTCAAACAAGCCCTAATAAATGTTGTAATGGCCAGCCCAAGAGATTGAGAAATCAATCCGATGAATTTGTCAATTTTTTTCGCTGCGCCCACTCCGGCCATAGCTGCCGAACCAAATAGATTGATGTACCTCTGGACAAAAAGATTTGATAGTGACAGCAGGCTGGCCTGGAGTGCCGCTGGAATACCTAAATTGACAATTTCCTTTAGGAGCCTCCAATCAACATACAATTCCCGAATGGAAAGTTGGTAAAGTTGTCCTTTGCACATAAGTTGTTGAACTACCAGCATGACAGAGAGAAACTGAGAAATTACCGTGGCCATTGCAACACCCATAACCCCCAACTTCAACTCTACTACGAACAATACATCTAGGGTCTGTTCACACAAATAAAGATATGCTATAATAAAGGAATGGAACTGAAGAAAGAACAATACGAACAAATCGCAGAGTGCTTTCCGAAACAGCGGAAACCAGCAAA
>NZ_QZEG01000242.1:0-533 GCF_009917605.1 Anaerotruncus sp. 1XD42-93
GCCCTATGCGCCGCTGACCACAGCTGGACAGGTACTGATGCCGGACGGTGTCCCGCTTGCGGATTATCTGGCGGCGAGCGTCCCGGACTGGCCGCTCGTCACGATCCGGCATGATCTGAGCGATTATCCGGATGTGCTGCTGCTCATGGGGGAGTATACCGCAGGCGCGGGCGGGGCCGGGGATGGCCCGGCAGGCGGCTCCGAACTGGTGCAGTGTCCCTGCCGTCAGAGCTACCCGGACGCCAATACCCTGACCGTGTATACCATCCGGGAGCTTACAAGGCTGGGCAGCCCCACATTGCATAAGATCAGCGACCGCATCTATACGCTGACCTTCGAGAATGCGGAAAGCCTGTACATCAAATTATTGCTGAACGTCTGAAAGGAGATTGAAACGATATGGAATTTAGCCCGTTGATAAAAGGAACTCCGGACTGGAACGAGAAATACAATCAGGACATTGGTGGCCTGTGTGCGGAGATGGATGCTGCAAGATCCAGCGGTATCCTGAACACCTATGTACATACCAAGAG
>NZ_QZEG01000243.1:0-533 GCF_009917605.1 Anaerotruncus sp. 1XD42-93
GCCCTATGCGCCGCTGACCACAGCTGGACAGGTACTGATGCCGGACGGTGTCCCGCTTGCGGATTATCTGGAGGCGAGTGCCCCGGACTGGCCGCTCGTTACAATCCGGCATGATCTGGGCGATTATCCGGACGTGCTGCTGCTCATGGGGGAGTATACCGCAGGCGCGGGCGGGGCGGGGGATGGCCCGGCGGGCGGCTCCGAGCTGGTACAATGCCCCTGCCGCCAGAGTTATCCGGATGCCGATACCCTGACAGTGTATACCATCCGGGAGCTTACGCGACTGGGAAACCCCACACTGCATAAGATCAGCGACCGCATCTATACGCTGACCTTTGAGAATGCGGAAAGCCTGTACATCAAATTATTGCTGAACGTCTGAAAGGAGATTGAGACGATATGGAATTTAGCCCGTTGATAAAAGGAACTCCGGACTGGAACGAGAAATACAATCAGGACATCGGTGGCCTGTGTGCGGAGATGGATGCTGCAAGATCCAGCGGTATCCTGAACACCTATGTACATACCAAGAG
>NZ_QZEG01000244.1:0-531 GCF_009917605.1 Anaerotruncus sp. 1XD42-93
ACCGGTTGCCGCCGCACTCCGCGCCCTCTACCAGCAGGAACTGGACGGATTCTCCCACGAACCGGCACAGCTAAAGGAACAGCCAGCAGAGAAACAGCCGGATTTGGGGAATCCTCCCGCACCGGAACCAGCGCCGCGAATGACTACCACCCCTGTCACCCGTTATCCGGGCGAACAGAACCACCTGCCCTATGATGTGGAGATTCATACCCTGCACATAGAGAAACCGGAACCCACCCCACCCCAGCCGACCGCCGGGAACTTCCGTATCACCGACATACACCTGGGCGAAGGAGGGCCGAAAGCAAAGTTTCGGGCCAATATGGACGCAATCAATCTCCTGAAAGAATTGGAGTTTGAAAAACGGCAGGCCACGCCGGAAGAACAGGAAACCCTTTCCCGGTATGTGGGCTGGGGCGGTCTGTCAGACGCTTTTGACGAGAACAAGCCCACCTGGGCAAAGGAGTTTGCGGAACTCTACGCAACGCTGTCCCCGGAGGAATATGAAGCCGCCAAAGGGACCACCTTAAA
>NZ_QZEG01000245.1:0-521 GCF_009917605.1 Anaerotruncus sp. 1XD42-93
GTAGACGGCTTTGAGCGCACCGACCACCCGGACGATTTCTTTGACCTGGCGGTGGGCAACGTCCCCTTTGGCAGCTATCAGGTGCATGACAAGCGGTACGACCGCCAGAACCTGATGATTCACGATTATTTCATCACCAAAACGCTGGACAAGGTGCGTCCCGGCGGCATTGTGGCCTTTATCACCACCAAAGGCACGATGGACAAGAAAAACAGCAAAGTGCGGGAGGCGCTGGCGCAAAAAGCCGATTTATTAGGCGCAGTCCGCCTGCCCAGCAATGCGTTCAAGGCCAACGCCGGAACCGAAGTCACCACGGACATCCTCTTTTTCCAGAAGCGCGACCGCATCCCGGAAAAACTCCCGGAATGGGTGGAGGCCGGGCAGACGGAGGACGGCATCCCCCTGAACCGCTACTATTTGGAACACCCGGAAATGGTGCTGGGGACAATGACAATGGGGCGCAGTATGTACGGCAGCGAAACCGAAACCTCCTGCCAGCCCATCCCCGGCGCAGACCTTTC
>NZ_QZEG01000024.1:0-41937 GCF_009917605.1 Anaerotruncus sp. 1XD42-93
CCGGGGAGGGGCCTGCGGGGAGGGGTCGCTGACCCCTAACCCGCAAGACAGCCCGCAGGGGCGTCGCGGCGTATGCCGCGCTTCGGGCTGAAAGCCCGAGAAGCCCCGAGGAAGGCGCGAGCGCCTATCCGTTTGGTCTGGGGCCAAACGGATGCTGTCTCACTGCCCTTCGACCCCGCCACCTTTGAAAAGGTGGACGAAACTTTTAAACAATGATCGGGTAAAAAAGCGCTCCCAATCTGCCGGGGAGGGGCCTGCGGGGAGGGGTCGCTGACCCCTAACCCGCAAGACAGCCCGCAGGGGCGTGCACAGGCCAACCGGCGCAAAAAAATTGAGTAAAACTTTTTGACAGCAGACAGGGTTTTGGAGCGGAGATAGGCGAAATGTTTGGTTTAAGATACAGAAAGGAGTGACGGGATGGACTATCTGGAAAATGCCCGCAGGATTTTCAAAGAGGACTATTTTGCGACCGAGGCGGCGGGCATCGTGATCGACGAGGTGGAGCCGGGATACGCAAAATGCACCATGCCGCTGGGGAAGATTCACAAAAATGCCGCTGGGAACGTCATGGGCGGGGCGGTGTTCACCCTCGCGGATTTTGCATTTGGGGTTGCGGCCAATACCGAGGAACGCGTTTCCACCGTCTCGCTCACCAGTGAGATCCGGTTTATTGGGTTCTCAAAGGGGAGTGTCCTGACCGCCGAGGCCAGACGTATCCGGGAGGGAAAGAGCGTCGCGTTCTATGATGTGGAGGTTTGTGACGATCTCGGTACAGTGGTTGCAAAGGTCGCAATGACCGGTGCACGGAAGGTTTTTCAGGCATAGGAGGGGCGGAGTGGAGTTTACAGAAGACGATTTGAGGGAGGCCAAGCGGCAGATTGACTCGATACTGCACAAGCTGCGGGAGACAGTCAAAACGCTGGAATCAAAAGAACATGCGGAGAGATATCGGTCACAGGTCACGCTGGCCAGAAGAAGGATCAAAGCATTTGAGATTGCGAACCGTCTAATAGAAGAAAAACGGCAGGCTGTGCCCGACTGAGAGGAGGGTTTGTGTCTGTTGCTGTTCGGGGTGCCGTTTTGGGACAATTCCAAAACGGCACTCTTTTTTTGTAAAAACACTTGACATCTGTTCTAACTGTGCATATAATATAGATACAGTTAGAACACACGGGGGTGGCAGGTTGAATATCATCATTTCCAACACATCGCCGCAGCCACTTTACGAGCAGGTTGAGGAACAGATCAAGCGTGCGATCCTTTCGGGCGAACTGGCGCCGGGGGAGGCGCTGCCTTCGATCCGGTATCTGGCGCGGGAACTGCGGGTGAGCATCATCACCGCCAAGCGCGCCTATGATGATCTGGAACGGGATGGATTCGTCCAGACCACACAGGGGAAAGGGACATTTGTCTCGCTGGCGAATCTCGACCGTTTGCGCGAGGTGGCAATGAGCCAGATTGAGGAAAAACTCGCAGAGGCGGTCGGCGCTGCGAAAGCCATTGGGTTGGGTCTGGAGGAGTTCCAGCAGATCATAGAGGAATTGTACAGGGAGGCGTAACAGATGTATGTCATAGAGATCAGCGGGCTGAAAAAGCGGTTTGAAGAGGGAGGCTTCTGTCTGGACCTGCCGGAGATGCGGGTTCCGGAGGGGTATATCACCGGGTTTATCGGGGAGAACGGTGCGGGCAAAACCACTACCCTGAAACTGATGATGGATATGCTTTACCCGGACGAAGGGACGATCCGGATTCTGGGGCTGGATGCGCATCTGCAAGGGCCACAGGTCCGCGCGCAGATCGGATATGTGGGAAGCACGCCGGGGTATCTCGCCCATGCCACGCTGGAAACCCTCAAGCGGATGCACGCGCCGTTCTATCCAAACTGGGACGAGGCCCTCTATCGGAGGTTCTGTGACCGGTTTTCGCTCGACGGGAAAAAGAAATACAAGGATCTCTCGACCGGAAAACAGAAGCAGTTTTCGATTTGCATAGCGCTTTCCCACCACCCGAAGCTGCTGCTGATGGACGAACCGACCGCGAACCTTGATCCATTGGCGCGGCAGGAGATTTTGGATATCCTCACGGAGGAGCTGCAAAGGGAGGGGGTCAGCGTCTTTTTTTCGACCCACATCACATCCGATCTTGACAAGATTGCCGACTATGTGCAGTTCCTGCACCATGGGCGTCTGCTGATTGCGGGGGAAAAGGACCGTATCTGCGAGGGAAACCGGGTGGTCAAAGGCCCGCTGCATCTGCTGACGCCCGAAACCGAACCGCTGTTTGTGAATCTGCGGCGGTCGGAATTTGGGTTCACCGGCCTGACCGGGTGTCCGGATGAGGTGTTCAGCCTGCTGGGGGACGAGGCGGTCTACGAAAAACCAACAGTCGAGGATATCTTCCTCGGCTATACACAGGCGGAAAGGGGGCACTGAAGATGGAGAATGTCAAGAATCTGGTGCGGATGGAGGGGTATAAGCTCCTCTGCATCCGAAAGGCTTTGCTTGGTTATCTTGCACTGATGGTTTTCAGTGCGTTCGCGATACAAAGCGCAGGATTTTTCTTTTTCATCCTGCTCTATCTGCTCACCTATACCCCCACTGCCTACGACGAACAGAGCAAAGGGGAGTATCATATTGGGATGCTCCCGGTCGAGCGGGTACAGGTGGTGCAGGCGAAATATCTGGTTTCGCTGGCGGAATTGGTTGTACTGCCGCTGCTGATCGGGCTTTCCGGAGGGCTGGTAAACTGCCTGATTGAGATCCCGGAAAACTACCAGATCTCTTTTGGTGTTGTCCTGTCACTCTTTTTCGGCGGCGCGATGTTTGTGGGGGTTGTGATGCCCTGTCTGTTATGGCTCGGCTCAATCAGGGCTCGTTACCTCGTAATGACCATCTATCTTCTCTCGTTTGCAGGGATGGGTGCGATCTCCTACCTCGATAACCAGTGGATGAACCATATCGCGCAGGCCGGCGGCATCTGGCTGATCCCCTCCGGGCTGGCGGTCCTGCTGTTCTCCTACGCGGTTGCAGTGCCGCTCTACCGCCGCAGGCAGTTCACGAGCTGACAAGAGAGGGGGAAAGGTGCATATGGGAGGAATTTGGAGCCTTATCCTGATGGAACGCCACAGATATGTGTGGTGGAACGCCATTTTGAAGATGGCCCTGCTGCTGTCGGCAATGTGGAACCGGAAGGTCGTCGGATGGATTTTCATTGCATTGTTCCTGACCGGGATGGTCAGCCAGATCGGCTGCAGCGGGGAGGGCGGGGACAACCGGTGGCTCCATACCCTGCCAGTCAGCCGGGCGCAGATCGTCGCCGCCCAATACCTTTTGACAGCGGGCAGGCTGATGGAAGTCACACTGTTGCTGGGCCTGGGCAGTTTTCTGGCGCAGAAATACAGCTTTTTCCCAGGGGTGACGCTGGAGTTCGGGAACGTGCCCTACCTGTTTTTCGTCGGCGCAGTCTATGCCAGTGTGCTCCTGCCATTCCTTCTCTACCATGGCCCGGTGCATGGCCGGATACCGTATGCCCTCTGCCAGGTTGGGTTATATGCCACGGTACTTTCCCAGCTGATCTTTGCAGAGGAGCCCGCCCTGCTCGGGAGAGGGTGGATGTTCCCCGCGGGGATGGTACTCCTGTCGGTTTCCGGCGTCATCGCATGGTGGTTTTACATTGAAAAGCAGTTTTATGAGTAAAAGTCTGTTTCGTATCCAAAGTTTTTGTCTGATTTTTTCAGAGGATCGCGGGTTTCAGGGGCAGAGATGCTGGATTCCCGCCGCAGCGGGTAAAATAGGTTGCCAAAAGAAGGAGATCACTTCACCATGGAATTTTTGAAGCATTTTCGGCGTCAGAAGATTGGCGTTCGTCCCCATCAGATCATCTTTGAGAAGGAAAACACCGGAAACGTCTATATCTCCTGGGAGGACAAGAGGAAGCCCCGCATCCAGTTGGATGACGGTATCACCCAGGAGGAGTACCAAGCCTTGGCTTCCCGCTGGGATGAGATGCTGTCCTTGGCGGAGGGGATCATCCTACGGAACTATTTGGACCCAAAAAGCGATGATCTCATGTCTGAGGTAGACTCTTTCCCTGATATCCGATACCTCACAGGGAATTACTATGTAGGGGATGCGTCCTACGGCTATGTGTATCGGGATAAAAAGCATCAGCCCTACCAGGTCAAGGAGGGGAATCTGCGTCATAAGTACCACAACGGAAAAGAGTGGGTAGAGGAATGGCTCCCCATGGACAGTCCGGAAATTATCAGGTATTATCAGATTTTCCTCCACCTTCGCCTCACAGGTGACGAGGGAGGCAGAGAAAAGGATTATATGGGTCTGGATTTGGTGGCGGAATGCGTGAAGCTGGATGATCCCCTGGAATTTGAGATCCTTTCCCATAATGTAATTTAGAACCTGTATTCATAATCAGTCGAAAAAAAGGCGTGCCGTCCGGCACGCCTTTTTCTGGCTCAGATGCTACATGCGGGAGATGCCAAAGCTGTTGGCAAGCCCGTCCAGCTTTTCGTTCCCGGCGCAGTGGGGGCAGTCCTTTGCGGAGTAGGTCTCGTAGTTGGGGATGTCCGAGGTAGAGAACAGATGCGCCACCTTCAGGCCGTTGATCTCATCAACAGTGCTGAACACAGCGGCGATCCCCTGCGCGACCCCGCCATAATATTTGATGCACTGGAGCGCATGTTTGGCGGTCCGTCCGGTTGTGATCGAAGCGATCAGCAGCAGGATGTCCTTACCGCGTACCATCGGTTCGAGGTTGTCGCGGAAGATCAGCTGCCCATTATTGTTGATCTCGGGGGTGATGACATAGATGTTTTTCTGACGGTTATAGTTGAGCATATCGTTTTTGGAAAGTTTTTGCGCAAGAAACCCGCCGATCACCTCGCTGCCATCCATGCAGACAATGGTATCAATCGAATGGACATAGGCGTAGTTATTCGCCAGCGTAATCCCAGCTTCACGCGCCATCATATGTTCGTGCTTCATCTTCGAGATGCCAACATAATAGTTGATGTGGGAATGGCTGGTTGCAAAATGGCCGGGAATCGCATTGATCTCCAGCGCGGAGTTGAGCCTGGATTTGATTCTAATCGCGTTCTCCATGTGAAAACCTCCATCCTGTCGTTATCATTCATCACTTCCTCGGTTTCTGTGCTTACCATTATAGCACTTCCGTCAAAAAAATACAACATTATTTAAAAAAATTATGCTTTTCGCTTATTTTACGGAGATTTTATGAGTGTAGTCCCCACCGCAGGGCTGCACAGCCGGGAGTCCCAGCGCGTAAAGGTCGGAAGCGCGTGCGCAGAGCCGGATCATCTGGGCGGCCGCTTCCCCTTTTTCTTCCAGGCGTACAGCCGAATGGGAGACCGGAAGCTGTGCGGTACGGCCGGATTTCGACAGGATTTCCACCCCGCGCCGGCTGGACGAGAGTATCCGGACATAAGGTGGCGGGAGCTGCATCAGGTTGCCCGGAACGCCGAGGTAGGCGTTCCAGACCAGCCTCCGGATACGTGAAAGGGGGTAGCGCTTGGTTTTGACCAGCGAAAGCAGCCCGTCCAGCGAGACCGCTTGCCGCGCCGCCGTGTAAAGACGGTTTTCCAGACCCTCCGAAAGATCGGGCAGCGAAGCCAGCGTTTCCGGAGCCATCTGCCGGAGCGCTGACAGGACCGCTGTGTCAAGGCTGTGAGGGCGGAATGGGAACAGCCCGTCCGACTCCGCCGACCGGTAGACCTCCATCGCCTCTGGCGGAACAAACCGGGCAATCGCGTCGAGCGGCTCGAGGTCGAGCAGGCTGCGCAGCAGGGATGCGGATGCAAAGCTGCCGTCAGCCTGCCCTGCATCGTGCAGTGCGCCCTTCCGCTGGACTGTGAACGGCTGCATCCGCAGGCCTCGGAGGAAGATCTGCCGGAGGTATTCGACCGCGAGGGTATTGTTCGGTGAGGAGAGCACCTCGGCGACCGCTTCCCCATAGAGGGTTTCCACCGCCCGCTGACGCGCCCGCGCGTAGGTGACCCCTTCGGCGAGCAGATGTTTGGTCAACTCGTCACAGCAGGGGGAGAGAACCGCCTCCGCTGCTCTGGTCAACAGCCCGAGATCCCCTGTTTCGCTCCCAAAAGAGAGCACCCCTACACAGCCCAATCCGTCGAGCACCCCGATCGCGCCGAATGCAAACCGTTCAGCGGTTGCCATCGCATAGGGGAGCGGCAGTTCAACCACCAGGTCTGCGCCGCAGGCGACCGCGGCATTTGCGCGCACCGCTTTTGGAGCGCAGGCAGGCCCGCCCCGCTGGATAAAATCCCCGCTCATCACCGCTACGATATGGGTAGCGCCCGCCGCCCGGGTCGCTTCGATCAGGTAAGCGTGCCCGTTGTGGAACGGGTTGTATTCAGCAACGATGCCTGCAACCACCATCTGTGCCATAAAATCTCCCCCTCCTGCTTCCGATGCAAAAATTTTCTATCTTCCACTTGTTTTTTCTTTCTTAGTGTAATAATATAAAATAAGAGAGACACCTGTCAAGCGGCAGGGAATTCGAAAACAAACGGAGGGTCACAAATGAAAGTATTGGTCATCAATGCCGGAAGTTCGTCGCTCAAGTATCAGCTGATCGACATGGAAAGCGAGCAGGTACTCGCAAAGGGAAACTGTGAGCGGATCGGAATTGGAGGGGTAATCACCCATAAGACCGCTTCCGATGTCAAGATTTCCTATGAAAAGGATTTCCCCACCCATACCGAAGCGTTCAAAGAGCTGGTCAAGCTGCTTTCCGAAGGGGAAAACCGGGTGGTCGAAAATGTCGGCGAGATCACGGCGATCGGCCAGCGGGTTGTCCATGGCGGCGAAAAGTTCAACCAGTCGGTCGTAATTGATGACGAGGTTCTCAAAAGCATTGAGGAGTTTTCCGACCTTGCCCCGCTTCACAACCCGGCGGCAGTCCTTGCGATCAAGGCTGCAAAGAAGGTATTCGGGGAGGTGCCGCAGGTCGCGGTGTTCGATACCTCGTTCCATGCCACCATGCCGCCCAAAGCGTACATCTTTGGCATCCCATACGAGTATTATGAAAAATACCATGTCCGCCGCTATGGATTCCACGGGACAAGCCATCGGTATGTGAGCGGCCGGCTGTTTGACATCTCCGGTCAGGTCAAAAAGGAGAACAGCCGGGTGATCGTCTGCCATCTGGGCAACGGCAGCTCGCTTTCGGCTGTCAAAAACGGGAAGAGCGTTGACACCAGCATGGGTTTCACCCCGCTGGATGGGTTCATCATGGGTACCCGCTCGGGCGGAGTCGATGATTCGATCATCACCTATCTGATGGAAAAAGAGCAGATGAGCGCCCAGCAGATCAACGATATGCTCAACAAGAAATCCGGCCTGCTCGGCATTTCGGGTGTTTCGAGCGATAAACGGGACCTCACTGCGGCGGCTGACGCGGGCAACGAGCGTGCACAGCTGGCGGATGAGATTCTCTGCTATCAGGTCAGCAAGTTTATCGGCAGCTATGCCGCTGCGCTCGGCGGGGTGGATGCGGTTGCATTTACCGGCGGCATCGGGGAGAATGACACCAGTTTGCGCGAGAAGGTCTGTGAGGGGCTGGGCTTCCTCGGGATCGAGATCGACAAACAGCTGAATGATAAGGCGCGCGGCGGTGCGGAGATGAAGGTTTCCTCCGGCAAAACCGAGGTCTGGGTGATTCCGACCAACGAGGAGCTGCTGATCGCCCGCGATACCCGCGATCTGGTTCAATAAAACGCTCCGTTTCGGGAACCGGCATGGCTTGCAGCTATGCCGGTTTTTTGTCTGCCTTTCGGGCAGATGCCGCTTCCAACAGGCCGATGCTCCCTACAACCACGCCTGTAGGGATGAGGACCAGGGAAACGGCATATCGGAACCGGTCGAACAGAAATCCATATAACAGCTGCCCGGCCGGCTGCGCACATAAAGTGATTGCTGCTGTATAGGCCATCACCTTTCCGAGCAGATGGTTTGGCGTCTTTTGCTGGATGCGCGAGACCGCAAAGATCGAGAAAATACTGATTGCTGCCTGCATCCCACAGAATGCGGCGGTATTGATCGCATATTTTGCCATGACAGGGATTGGCAGGACAAAGGCAATCCCAGCAATGAGGATGGAGCCTCCGAGTGCCTCCAGAACCAGGGACAGCTTGCAGTATTTTTGTTTCCCGGTGAGAAGCCCTGCAGCGATGCTTCCGCCGATGGCGGCAACCGCCAGCAGGCTTTCTGTTACGCCATAACAGGCCGCATCCAGCCCAAGGACGGTACGTACAAGGTAAGGCAGGCCGACGATTGTGATCCCCATGACAAAAAATCTGGAAAGGGCGGTCAGAAGCAGCATGTTCAGGATGTCCGGCTGTTCTTTGCGGAGGAACCGGATGCTCTCCGAAAAATCCTGCTTTATGGTGGAAAGGACGCCCGCATGGGACTCCGAATGCGGGGGATCCAGCCGGATCATGCATTCCAAAAAGGCGGTTGCCAAAAAACAGGCTGTGCTTGCATACAGGACCGGCTTGAGTCCGACTGCCGCATACAGGATGCCGCCAAGCGCGGGAGCGACCAGATAGGCGATCGAGGCCACCTGGTTGACAGCGGCATTTCCTCGAACGATATCATCCCCGGTCAGCATCTGTGGGATGCACGCCTGTACCGTAGGGGTTTCAAACGCACCCAGGACAGAGAGAATCACGAGCAGGGCACCGATCACAGCAACCGCGTTGCTCTGGGACAGGAGAAGGGTGGCGCAAAGGACGGCGGTACCAGTTGCGGCATCCAAAACCACCATGATCGTTTTCCGGTTGGCCCGGTCCGCGAGGATGCCGCCAAAAGGGGACAGCAGGATAGTCGGGACCGTAGCGGCGGACAGAATGCCTGCGAATATAGCGGCTGAACCGGTAATTTCCAAAATGTACATGGACAGTGCTAGCTTTAGGATAAAATTCCCAAACAAAGAACTGGCCTGGCCCAGAATCAAAAGTATAAAATTTTTTGCGAATAGGGTTCGTTTCATGTCTGCTCCCCTCCATCCGATGTGATTTTTTTGAGGATGTTTTCTGTTCTGGCGGCAGATGCTTCGTCCAGAAGCGGCAGCCCAAGCGCGGCAAGCACCTTCATGAGAAAACGGTATTTGTGGAGGGTTTGCTCGTTGGTAGCGGGGAACACCGAAGGCATCAGCCAGAAGTTGATGAGCGGCAGAAGTTCGGAAAGCTCCCAGGTGTATTCGGTTCGGATCGAACCATCCATCCGCCCCTCCTCGAGCAGTTCGAACCATAGCGGGGTCAGGATGCGCCGGTTTGCCTCGACCGCTGCCGCCAGAATGCGCGGGTCTTTCAGGATGGATACTGCCTGTGTGTTGATCTCTTCGCGCTCGGTGTCCGACCGGTCAACAGCAAGGAGTTTTTGGATTTTTTGCAGGCCGTTCAGGTTGGGACAATTCCGCACCGCTTCAAAAGGATTGTTTTCCAAAAACATGCGGTCGCCTAATGTATGCATTACCGCTTCCTTGGTAGGGAAGAAGCGGTAGAACATCCCCTTTGCCCCACCCACGGCTTCCATAATGTCCGAGACAGACGTTTCCTCGTAGCCCTTGGAAAGGAACAGCTTTTTTGCAGCGGACAGGATCTCCTCCTTCCACTGTTCAGGTGTTTTTTTGACAGGCCGCGCCATCATATGACCTCCTTCTATCCTATTATTGACCATAAGTCAATAATAGGATAGAACAATTTCAGGGGGATGTCAATACAGGTTTTTCAATATATCTCTTTTTGCAGGATATTTGCTAAAATAAAACCTGACATTGCGACATATTACGACATAATTTCCCACATAATCCATGTTAAAATAAGGATACTCTGCACGATAAAGGGGGATACAACATGAAAAGCAGAAAAAAAACAGTTATTTTGGTCTTTTTGGCCGGAGCAGTTGTGGTATTAGGAATCGCTTGTTTTCTGCTCCTGCAGATGCTGCCCAGCCGCAACAGTCTGGAACTGGAAAATAATGCAACCGTGGGCATTATGCCGGGAATCGACCGGGAGCAACGGCTGAAAGAGCTGCAAAATGAACTGGATAAAGGCTTGATTGCGTTTTCGATCAACACCAGTCCGCTGTTTGACCCGAAAACGCAGGAAGGCAATCTGATGTTGGAAAACCCGAAAAACAACGCAAAACTGCTTGTAGCACAGGTTGTTCTGAATGAAGGGCAAAAAACGCTGTACACCTCAAAGGCGATACAACCGGGTTCTTATCTGGAACGGATCAGGCTGGAGCAGCCTCTTGCCGAGGGGGTCTATGAGGCTACGGTCTACATACAGGCATACGATGAGCAGACACAGGATTTAATCGGTCAGACGGGTGCGGCGGTAACGCTGACCGTACAAAATCAGTGACCGAGGAAAAGGAGGCCTATTCATGAAAAAAGCAGTATCTTTTATTTTGACACTTGCGATGGTATTTGCGTGCAGCCAGACGGTTTTTGCAGATTCACGCGCCTACCGCGACAGCGGCAGCGGCGACATTGTAATTGAAACTTCGGGAGGCAAGGAGATCGAACTGGTGGGACATGTGGAACCGACCATCATCTCGGTTGTCATGCCTTCTTACATTCCATTTGACATCAGCAAGAGCCAGCCGGCAGATAACAAGGTCGTTTCCCCTGAGATTAAGGTGACGAACAATTCCAACGTGCCTGTCGTGATCTACGTGGACAACGCTCGTGTTGATCTGAGCAATCTACAGGGGACCAGCTGGAGCAACAGCGGCGTTGTTGCAGAAAATCAGGTTGCGGTCGGCCTGACCGAAGCAGCGGTGCAGCCGGAGAATCTGGGCGGAGCAAAATGGCTTGCGCAGGGACAGCAGAATACCGAGCTGATCCGACTGGTTTCCCAGCAGGATGGGAAGATGTTCATTGTCGGCGCTATCGGTTCCCAGGTCCCGGAAAACCAGGTGTTTTCGGTAGTTCCCACCCTGGTAGTAAAGCAGGCGTAAGAAAATGGATTTTGTCGCCTGCTTTTATGAGGCCGTATAGCCGCAAGCATCGAAACGAGCACTCGTTTTTGACGAAGTGTAGGAAGCAGCCCACAAGCGCGTTTTGCGTGCCTGGCGGCTATATAAAATTTGAAGCAGAGCTGCTTATGGAGCCGTCTGCGGCGATCCTGCCGCAGGCTTGAAAGGAATTGCTTGGCTTCTTTTCAACTGCTTCGATGATAAGCATTTTGCAGAGATCGTGCAGCAGCCAGCTTAAAACCGGCAGCCTATGGATGGAGGCTGCCGGTTTTAAAGGTTTTTCCGGGAGCGTATCGCCCTCTTTGCTTTCTCCAGGAAATATGGTATACTGTCTTTAACGCTTTTGGCAGGAGGCTTTGCAGGCCCGAAGGAGGTGGTTTCGATGTCGATGTTCCAGCGTCCGGCCCCGCCTACATGGAAAATCCTTCTTTATTGTTTTGGGTCACTTGCGGTTCTGCTGCTGCTTGGCAGGATCGCTGCTATTTTTCAGATCGGTTAGTAGATAAAAACAGCCCGGCATGTTTCTGGTATGCCGGGCTGTTTTTATGAATTAGGAGAAAAAAATGAAAAGCAAGGTGGATGACAGCTCTTATGCGGTCTTGCTCATGCCCGATTTTTTCGACTCGGGCTGAGACTGGAACTGGACTCTGGTTGCACGAGCGCGCTTGCGCATTTTGGCCTGCTTGCCATAGGAGATCATCCCGCTGACAAAGCTCCCGCCCAGCCCGAGGAAGAGGCAGGCGGCAAATTTATATGCGAACTTGTTGGTGAACGCGTAAACAACGACCTCCTGGAGGTAACGGAAGACACCCACCTCGGGGGAAAAGCTGACCAGACCACCTGCAAAGATGGAAAGCAGAACGAAAGATACAACAGCAGTGATGCATCCTACGGTGAAAGCGCTCATGGATTTTTGTTTCTTTTTCATTGCTATTGCCCCTTTCAAAAGTTACAAATTGTAACTATTCTGATAAACAATACAAAATTTCATCAATTTTCGATCTCCATATTTATAATATACCATATTATTTTCAAAAATCAAGAGGTAAACGGAGATTTTATTAAAGAAATTTTCATATTTGTAATCAGATTGTAATTTATTTGTTACCAGTTTGTAACCGAGCGCTGCACCCGCTGTAACCGTTCTGTCACCGATGCCCGGCCCGGATATACCTTCTATATGCAGTTTGGGTATCTGCGAGGCCGGTTATACATGGTTTTTCTTTTTTCAGCCTGGAAGCTGCACGCCCCAGACCTCCGCCCGGGTAGATGCAAAAACGGATTCGACGGAAACCCCGGCGATCGTATCCCCGAGCCGTTCCGCCAGCCCTTCTCCGTTCATCAGTTGGGCAAGCTGCAGCTTTGCGGCCTGCGACGCTCCCACAGCGGCGGACGGTTGTGAAGCCAGCAGGCTGTGCGCAATCTGTTTTTTCTTCCACAGCTCCATAAAATAGATGTGCCGGCTGAGGCGCAGCTCCCAGAAATCCGGTTCTTCGTCGTCCGGGCCGCTTCCGGAGCAGGTGATCCGCGGATGGCTGAACGCCTGCACGTTTGCGATGCTGCCGTCCTCTCCGATGGCGATGCACCGGGAAGAACGGGCGGTGATGCCCGGCATGATGGCTTCATTGCGCAGAATATCGAAAGTGAACCACGCGTCGATCCGGGACAGAATCTCTTTGGCATATTCCGGCTCCCGCTCCATCCGCTCCTGCACCGCCGGATGGATGACTACCGCTGTTTTCCCTGCGGGGATCGAACCGAGTTTGCGGATTGCGCTGGACTCCTCGTAGGCAGGGTTGGGGCCGCTGGGCCTCCAGTTTTCCAATGCCTCGGTATCCAGATCCTCCTGATAGAGAAGGTAGTGGGGGTAATCGTTCCGGCTCCGCCAGTAGCTGCTTCCGGCGTCGAACACATGGTAAACCAGTCCGGGATATTTCGCCCGGAGCATACTTTCCAGAGACACCGGTTGTGTCTGGGCGGCCTCTTCTGCCGCCGAAAGGCCGGTTACGCCGGCCGCCTGCTGTGCCACTGCGTCAAGGAAATTGCCCGTCTGACCCACTGCCGGCCGGCTCTGCGCGGATTCCCTATGCATCCGCGCAGCTGCATCAAGATGGGAGGCTGTGTCGATCACCCTGTCTATTCTGTTCATAGGCCGCTCCTTTTCAAAGGGTTCGGAATCTTTGCGCAGGGGGGTTCGTACAACGGACCTCCCTGTAAAAGATACGAAGATGGATTCCTGTTTATTTCCACATCAAATATTCAAAAAACTGTCCCAGACCGCCTGCGCCAAGGGAACCGGAAGAACCGAGTGAACCCAGGGAGCCGAACGATCCGAACGAACCAAACATCCCCATTGCCCCGAGCAGGCCGAGCATATCGGAGGACGGCTGACCATTTGTCTGGTGGTTTCCCTGTTGCCCGTTTTTCTGCTCCAGAAGGGTGCGCAGCGAGACCTGCTGCTGGCCGGCCGGACGGGTCTGACCGCGTGTTTTCCAGAAACTGTCCTGCGAACTGACTTGAAAAATCCGCTCTGCGCTTCCATCCAGGCCGTTTGGATACCAGCTGCTGGCGCGGCGCTCCTCCCGTATGGCGCCATAGCGGAGGGTACTGAAGCTGCCGCCGCAGGATGCCGCCCATTGGTCGGGCTGTGCCCAGCTGGTTTTGATGTCATTGAGGACCCATGCCTCATAGGACGGGTCGTTTTTCAGCGCCTGGAAGCCCGCATCGGTAATCGTAATCGACCGGGATTCCTGCGAACGGGTGGGGTGGATCGGGATTTGTGAAATCTGCTTATAGAGATATTGTTTATATTCTTCCAGCGTCATGTCCTTGCCGGGGCTGGAAACATCCTCCGGCTTGGATGTACCAGGCACCTCCAGGCCGTTGTTTTTCATAATCATCTCGCGGAACCCGCCGGGCCGCGGGGCTGGCAGCTGTGTCCCTTGGCTGTTCAGGGCATTGGTGTAAATCTGCGCCAGATAGTTGGTATCAATCATTTTGGAACACTCCTTTCCTGCAATAAAACGGTCGCGCAAAACTCGTTGTTTCTGGTTTTGATCTCGATTTCCCCCATATATTTTTCCACCTCCCGCCGGACATTGGAAAGCCCGATTCCGTGGAACATGCCCCCTTTGGTGGAATGTGGAAGCCGTGAATCCCGGTCGATTTCCAGTTCCCCTTCAAAGGGGTTTTTGACCTCGATCAGGAAAAACTTTTTCTGCTGCTTTCCCAGCAGCCGGATGTAGCGGGCGTCCTCCGGGAGCTTTTCGCAGCCCTCCAGTGCGTTTTGCAGCAGATTGTTGAGGATAATGCCGATGTCGTAGGGGTCGTACCGCTCCGACTGCGGATACCGGAAATCCACCTGGAAGGAAATCCCCAGCTTCACCGCCTGCCGCTGACGGTCGCTCAGAATGACGTCGGTGATGGGGTTGCCGGTTTTCACCGTCAGGTCAAACACCTTCATGCTCTCGTCCATCCGCCCGATATATTGCTCAATCTCCCCGTAGCTGCCGCTCTGCGCAAGCCCGCGGATGTTGGCCAGATGGCCCCGCATCTCATGTTTCATCCGCCGGATGCCGGTATAAAACCCTTCCACCTCCTCCATCCGTTCCTGCATGGCACGAATCTGCTGCTTTTCAAGAAAATAGGTATTTTTTTCCTCCTGAAGCCGCGCCATCTCCTGATAGGAAAAGATGGAAACCAGCGTCCCCGCATAGAACATCCCCGCAACCAGAGGGACCAACCCGATGAACAGGGGATGCTGTTCGTAAAGCTGGAAGATAACTCCATCCTTGACGCCGATCAGCATGGTGAACAGGATGCTGCCCACCAGAATCCCGGTCACCGGGATCAGGAGAAGGCAGAAGGTTTCCCACACCCCTAGGTGCAGCTCCTTTCTGTGCAGGACACCCGCCGCAAGGAAGAGGACAGCGAGAAACAGGGCAAACTGCACCAGCATAAGCAGCAGAAAATGGATTGTCAGGCGCAGAAAGATCTGTTCAGCGTCGTTCATTTCGGACAGGCGCTGGCTCCAGAGGAAGTTCAGGCTTTCCATGGCCAGCGCGCAGAGGTTGCGGGCGCTGAAAAAAACGGCCGACAGGAGCAGGATGGTTTGCCGGCTGAGGCGCAGAGGGGCTGACAGAAGCGACATCGCCAGTGCGATGAATGCCATGCTCGACCAGTTTGGCAGGTCGGCCACCAGCCCGGTCAGATAGGGGGCGAGGTAGATACAGAAAACCGCAGCGGTTCTCTGCCGGAGAGTATGCCTCGACCTTGCCGCCAGAAACGGATGGAAGAAAGCCGCGAAACTTCCGGCATAGAGCAGGAGAAGAACCACCAGTATGCCATGTTGAACCCATCGGAAGGTTGTCTCATTCATCGTCCAGCCTCTGTTTGACAAAGTGCAGATACGCCTTGATAAACGCCCCATATTTGTATCTTGAGATCAGCAGCCTTTCCCCGTTCACCAGCGTCAGCTCGGTTTTGTTGTAGGCGTCCACATAGGTGAAATTGACCAGATAGCCCTTGTGGATGCGGAAAAAACGTCCCTGCAGCTGTTCCTCCAGCGTCCCGATCTTCGCATAGTACGCGCACTTTTCGTCCTTCATGTGGAGCACGACCTTGTGGTTGCTGCTCTCGATGTAGTAGATGTCGTCCAGCGGGATCGCCCGGCTGGTATTCGCGTACTGGATTACGAGGGGATTGGCCTTCCGCATACGTTCGTCCCGGGACAGGATGTGTTCAGCCGCCCGTCCAAAGACCTCCGCGAACCGCTGCTCATCAACCGGCTTGAGCAGGTATTGGAATGCATTCACGTCGAATGCGTCAAAGACGTATTGCTCATGCCCGGTGACAAAGACAATGAGCGGCTGGGGTTCTATCGGGAGGCCCCGGATCTGCTTTGCCAGCGAGATGCCGTCCATATCGCAGCCGGACGCCTCCATCCCGATGTCCAGGAAGAGCAGGTCAAAAACATCCGCTTCCGCCAGGCAGTCAGAAGCGGAACTGTATTCCAGGACCCTGCACCGCCGTCCCTGCTTCCGGATCAGGGCGGCGAGGTATTCCCGGACCGGTTTTTCATCGTCACAGACCGCCACCCGAATCATTTGAGACATCCTGTCAGACGGTCCGGTCCAGCCCGCCGCCGGCGGAGATGCCCGCAAAAATCCGGTCCAGCAGGTCGGTTGGGATCGGCTGCCCGGCGGACCAGCCGGGGATGCTTGCCTTGATCGCGCTGGTCACCTTCCCCGAAATCTCCAGATGCAGCTGGTTGAACGTCCAGCAGGCAGACAGCCGGTCCTCGACCGGCAGGGTTTTATAGTATTCGTTCAATGTTCGGTAGTAGGCGTCCCATTCCGCTTCGTTATCCCCCGACATCCCATTGTATTTATAATAGCTGTTTTTGACATCTTCAAAGACGTGCTGCTTCATCTCGTCCGACACATCGATGATCTTCCTCCAGCCAGACCTGCCGGTAACGCACATCCCCTCCACGCCATAAGAATTTTTGAACTTCCCGGAACGCAGGTCTTCCAGTGTGTTGACGCCCTGCGGCGCGCTCCGGCGCCCCGTTGTAAAGCCGCTGAAAGGCCCCATCCGGTTGAACCAGCCCATGTTCCCGATGATCCGCATACAGCTCCCCCTTTCAAGCTCTGTTTCTGCCCCTATCCTTAATCCTCGTTCGCCCTGCACATTTCCCAAGGACGGCTGCGCAACTGGCTGGTTTTCTGTCGCAAATGGATAGAAGCCTGAATGGGAGGCAGCCTGCTTTTAAGAGGTTAAAAATCGCAGCGAAAGGGAAAACAGGACGGTTTCCCGCTCCCTTTTATTTTGTATAGGGGACAAACCGGTCGATCGCCTGTGCGACACCGCAGTCGTCGTTGGATGCGGTCACATGGTCCGCGAGTTCCCGGATTTCCGGCAGGGCATTTTTC
The DNA here is from genome assembly GCF_009917605.1 of Anaerotruncus sp. 1XD42-93. NCBI lineage: Bacteria > Bacillati > Bacillota > Clostridia > Eubacteriales > Oscillospiraceae > Anaerotruncus > Anaerotruncus sp. 1XD42-93. The sequence goes on from NZ_QZEG01000024.1 coordinate 16,970, forward strand.
GGGGCGACCGCCAGTCCGGCAAACCGGAGCATCTCGAGGTCGTTTCCGTTGTCCCCAACCGCCATGACCTCCTCGGGGCGGATACCAAGCCGTCCGCACAGATGGGAGAGCCCGTCCCCCTTGTTGGCGGACGCGGCATTGACCTCCGCGTTCCCCGCGACCGAAGAGGTGACCGCCAGCCCGCCGATCGAGCCGAGCAGCGCCCAGACCTCTTCGATTTGGTGCGGCGGGATAAACGGCAGATTGATCTTTTCCACGCAGGCATCCGGCTGGGCGGCGAGCGCGGACAGGCTCTCCACCTGTTCCCGGCTTGAACGGATCATCGCCCTGCGCCCCTCGGAAACCGGAATCCGCGAGAGGATCGCGTCCCCCTGGCGGTCAACGTAGGAGCAGCCGCAGCAATAAAGCTCGGTGTAGAGTCCAAACGGCGCGATCTCCCGCAGCACCCGCAGAGCGAGATCCTGCGGTACCGGATTGGAATAGAGGGTTTCCCCGGTCACAAGGTCGCAAACCGCGGCGCCGTTTGAGGTCACCGCGTAGCGCAGCCCGGGGATCTCACGCAGCTGCTGGGGAATCCGTCCGCGAATCCGCCCGGTGGCGATCACCACCTGCACCCCCTGCGACGCGGCCCGCGCAATCGCAATCCGGTTCGGCTCGGGCAGGGTGAGGTGGTCGCTGCAAAGGGTGGTACCGTCCAGGTCCAGTGCGATCAGTCTGACTTGCATTTCAAAAACTCCTGTCGATTGATGTTGAAACCGCATATCGTAAAACCGCTGAAAAATGCGGGTCTGCCGCAGGCTCGAACAGAATCGTTCCGCCTCTGTTTCAGATGCTTCGATTATACAACAATCGCGCGGATCACGCAACGCCCTTTCCCGGAACCGGCGCTGCCTTTTTGGGTCGGGGATTTCCCTGGCAACCTCCTTTGCGGTGCGTGCCCGCCTGGGGATATGGTCGCGGCCCTATCCCCCGCAAACAAAGCTGTCCGCCCCTGTCCACGCCGAAAAATGGTGTGTACCGATTCTTTTGCATAAATTTACCCATCCATTATCAAAAAAATTGTGGCAGAATGCCCATCCAAACGGCAAACAAAAATTGACTGTTCCGCCGAATCCTGTTACAATAGGATTATATGGCAACCCGGCTTCTGTTGTAGGGATTGCCCAAAGGAGGGGACGGATGCAGAACACGGTCTGGCTGGCGTGCACCGACCGCAGGGACCTGTCCGCTGCGGCGCGGGAGCTGCTCGCCCATGCGCTGGTGCTTGCTACACCGCCGGCATTGGTTTATGGCGCGCATGGAAAGCCCGAACTGGAACAGGGCGGGCTGCGGATCAGCCTTTCGCACACCAGGGGCGCGGTCGCCTGTGCGGTGTCGGCGTTCCCGGTCGGGGTGGATGTGGAGCCGCTCGGCCGGAAGGTCCGGGACTGGAAGCGGCTTGCAGAGCGGTATTATACGCCGGAGGAGCGGTCCTGCATCGACAGCCCGGAACAGTTCCTCGAGGTCTGGACCCGCAAGGAGGCGTACCTCAAACGGGATGGGCGTGGGCTTTCTCTGCCGCTCAGGCAGATCAACACCCTTTCCATCCCGGGGATTTCTACCCGGATCGTGAACGGGTTTGTCGTCTCCTTGTGCGGGGAACCGGCGGAGTTTTCGCTGGTGGCCTGCCGTTTGGAGCAGTTCAAAAAACAAGATGGGGAAAACGAAACCACCCAAAGGGGGCTATGCTATGTTGGAAGAACTGGACCTGCACTTGAAGATGGAAAAAGAGGAGTGGAACGCTTGTAAGGAGATGCTCTGGCGGCGGCTGAGTGTGTTACAGCAGCGGGCACGTGAACTGAAAATCCCGACCATCATCCTGTTTGAGGGCTGGGGGGCGTCCGGAAAGGGCTTGATGATCTCCCGTCTGATTCAGAATCTGGACCCGCGCGGCTTTTCGGTGCACAACATTGTCGGGCCGACCGCGGAGGACCTGCGTTATCCGTGGATGTACCGGTTCTGGAAGCGGCTGCCGCTCTATGGGGAGATCGCGATTTTTGACCGGAGCTGGTATTATGGGGTTACGGCCGAGCGGGAGAGCGGGGGGCTGTCCGGGAAAGAGATCGAGCGCCGGTTTGATGAGATTGTAGATTTTGAGCGGCAGATGGTTGATGACGGCGCAGTCCTGCTCAAATTTTTCCTGCATGTTTCCCGGAAGGAGCAGCGCAGGCGGCTCAAGGGGTTGGAGTCCAAAAAGGCGACCCGCTGGCGGGTGACCCAGGAGGACTGGCGCCGGAACAGGCACTATGAGGAAGAGGCGGAGCTGTTCGAGGAGATGCTTGAGAGAACCAGCAAATTGGACCTGCCATGGACGCTGGTGGAGGCGGAGGATAAACGGTATGCGGTGCACAAGGTGCTGACTGCGGTGATCTCCGCCCTGGAGGGCGCGATTGCCCGCCGGGAGAGCGACAACATGCCCGAATTCGCGGGGGTACGCATCTCGAAGGAGCTGGCGTCCCGCCCGTTGCCGCCCCTCTCGGAGGTGAGCCTCGCCCGCCGCACTCTCTCGATCGAAGAATATAAACAAGAGCTGAAACGCTGCCAGAAACAGCTGTTCGAGCTGCAAAACCGGCTTTATCAGAAGCGCATCCCGCTCATCCTCGCGTTCGAAGGCTGGGATGCCGCGGGCAAGGGCGGCACGATCAAGCGGGTGACGCAGGCGCTCGACCCGCGCGGTTATGAGGTGATCCCGATCTGTGCACCCTCGCCGGTCGAGAAAAACCATCAGCACCTCTGGCGGTTCTGGAACGCCCTCCCACGGGATGGACATACAGCCATCTTTGACCGCACCTGGTATGGCCGGGTCCTGGTCGAGCATATCGAGGGGTTCTGTACCATGGAGCAATGGGGCCGCGCTTATGACGAGATCAACCGGTTTGAGCGGCGTCTGGCCGACTGGGGGGCAATCGTCCTGAAGTTCTGGCTCCAGATTGACCAGGAGGAGCAGCTCCGGCGGTTTATCGAGCGCCAGCGGATTCCCGAGAAACAGTATAAGATCACCGACGAGGACTGGCGCAACCGGGACAAGTGGGACCAATACGAGGAAGCGGTCAACGAGATGCTCGCCCGCACCAACACCGGCTATGCGCCCTGGACGGTCGTTGAATCGAACGATAAGCGGTATGGGAGGATCAAGACGATGAAAACGATCATCCATGCGGCGGAGGAGCGGCTGAAATGACCGCACAGAAGCCCGGCACCCAACGGACTGTGGGGGGCATTACCTATGAGCTGACCCGCAAACGGGTAAAAAACCTGAACCTGCGGGTAGGGGAAGGGGGCTCGGTGCGCGTTTCAGCGCCCGCCCGCACCCCGCTGCGGGAGATCGACCGGTTTGTGGCGTCGCACGAGGCATGGATTGAGCAGGCACAGGAACGGGTACGCATCCGGGAGGAAGCCGCGGGTCAGGTGCAGGACAGCTATACCGACGAGGAATGCCAGCGGGTGTTCGGAGAGGTGAGTGACCGCATCTATCCGCTGTTTGCGGCATACCTGCCCGCCCAGCCCGCTCTCCGGGTGCGGTGGATGAAAAGCCGGTGGGGGGTCTGCCATGTGGCGAAAAACTACATCACCCTGAACAAACAACTGATGGGGAAACCCCGCGCAGCGCTCGAATATGTGGTGCTGCATGAATATGTACACTTTCTGCATCCGAACCATCAGGCGGGATTTCATGCGGAGATGGCGCGCCTGATGCCCGATTATCTGGCCCGCCGCGCGCTTTTGAAGTGATAGATTGGAAAGATTCTCCGGAGGTTGGTCCGCCCGGAGGATACCGCCTCATGTCGCGCACGCTGCGGCAGCAGCCAAAGGCCCGGGCCCACGGTGCAGCTCTCCTGGTGCGGCGCGGCAGAAGGCGAGTTTCATCAGAATTGACAAAATTATCACAAAAATTTGGATGGAGAATTTCCGGATGCAGAATTGAAAAAAGATGAACTTTATAGTATGCTATAGTCAAAATAGTTAAAAGCAGAACCATACGACTGGAGCGGTTTGGGTTTTTTCCCGGGCGGCTCCTGAAAGCCGGAATCCGGCGGGAAGGGGATTTGTGTTTGTATGAATATTTCTGTGTGTATTGGAAGCTCATGCCACCTCAAAGGTTCCTACGATATTATCAATGTCTTTAAACGGATGATCGCACAGAACCAGCTTGCGGAACAGGTCAACCTCAGTGCATCGTTCTGCCTGGGGAAATGCCAGCAGGGGGTCGCGGTCCGGATCGACGATGAGATCGTGACCGGTGTGAACCCGGAAAATGCCGAAGAAATTTTCAGGGAAAAAGTGATGAAGGAGCTGCAGTGAGGAATGACCGACGTACTCAGCCTGAAAAAAGCGAACTGTAAAAACTGCCATAAATGCATCCGGGTCTGCCCGGTGAAGTCGATCCGCTTTGCCGATAACCAGGCCAAAATCATCAATCAGGACTGCATCCTCTGCGGACGGTGCGTGGTCACCTGCCCGCAGAATGCCAAGAAGGTCCGCAACGACCTCACCGAGGTGATCGGCGCGATCGGCAGCGGCAAAAAGGTGGTCGCGAGCGTGGCCCCCTCGTTCATCAGCGAGTTCCCGGTTGATGGGATCGGGCAGTTCGAAACGCTGCTGAAAAAGCTGGGGTTCTTCGCTGTGCGCGAGACAGCCGAAGGCGCATATATCGTCAAGCGGGAGTATGAGCGGATGATCCGTGAGCATCAGCAGGAGGTCATCATCTCTTCCTGCTGCCCAACTGTCGTCTCCCTGATCCAGAAATACTATCCGGCTGCGCTGCCGTACGTCGCACCGGTCATCTCCCCGATGCTCGCCAGCGCGCGCCAGATCAAGGCGGAATTCCCGGATGCGTATGTTGTGTTTATCGGCCCGTGTATCTCCAAGAAGGAGGAGATGCACAAGCTGCCCGGCTACATAGACTGTGTACTGACCTTTGACGAGCTGGAACAGTGGCTCATCCGGCGCGAGATCAAGGTGGAAGCGCTTGAGGCAGATGGACAGCCCGAGGGGGATGGACGTCTGTCCCGGTTTTTCCCCAAGACGGGCGGAATCATCGAGTGTATGGACCTCGACTTTGAGAGCGGTTATGAATACCTGCCGGTTGACGGGGTGGAAAACTGCATCAATGCGATCAAGGAGATCGAGAACGGCAGCCTGAACGGCTATTTCGTCGAGATGAGCGCCTGTGAGGGGAGCTGCATCAACGGCCCGTTCACGCGCCAGTATAAGGATTCGATCCTGCGGAGCCGCCGCCGGGTCAACCAGTATGCCCAGCCCGACCGCTCCAGGCGGACCGATTTCAGCATCAAGCCGGATTTCGGTCTGATGCGTCCGCTGCCGGTCGAGCTGGTGCGGGAGCACCGCCCGTCTGAGGCGCAGCTCACCGAAATCCTTGCCAAGATGGGCAAGACCCGCCCGGAACACGAGCTGAACTGCGGAAGCTGCGGCTATCCGACCTGCCGGGACAAGGCGGTTGCGGTGTTCAACGGCAAGGCGGACGTTGGGATGTGCCTGCCGTTCATGCGGGAGAAGGCCGAATCCTTCTCAAACAACGTGTTCAGCATCACCCCAAACGCAATCATTGTGCTTGACGAGGACCTCTGCATCCAGAAGATGAACATGCCGGCAAGCCATCTGTTTGGGATCAGCAGCCAGAAACTGATTGGCTCGATGATTATTGAGCTGATGGACCCGACCTATTTCCAGGATGTACTGGACACGGGGAACGATGTCATCGACAAGCATATCTATCTGCCAGAGTTCGACAAGCATGTTGAGCTTTCGATCGTGCGGGACGAGGAGCACCATCTCCTGTTCGGGATGCTTAAGGACATCACCTCGGAGCACAACCGCCACGAAAAGTATAAGACCCGCCGCGACCAGACGATCGAGATCACCGACAAGGTGATCGAAAAGCAGATGCGGATCGTCCAGGAGATCGCTTCGCTGCTCGGCGAGACGACCGCCGAAACCAAGGTGGCGCTGACCCAGATCAAGAATACGGTTCTGTCGGAGGAAACATGATGGACAGACTGTTTATGGAGAATGGCTTCATCAGCCTGATTAAATATGGGGAGGAACTTTGCGGCGACCGGGTGATGGTCAAGACGCAGAACCCAAAGGGTGACTTTACCATGGTGCTGGCGGATGGTTTGGGCAGCGGTGTAAAGGCCAACATCCTTTCCACCCTGACTTCCCAGATTATCGCAACCATGATCGATTCGGACATGTCGATCGAGGAGTGTGTCACCACCATCGCGCAGACCCTGCCGGTTTGTTCGGTGCGGCAGGTCGCCTATGCGACCTTCTCGATCCTTAAGGTGCACGACGGCAACCAGATCGACCTGATCCAGTACGACAACCCGGACATTATCGTGCTTCGCAACGGCAAAAACTATGAGTATGAGCGGGAAGAGCGGGTAATTTCGGGAAAGAAGATTCTGGAGTCCCATTTTGAGGTCCAGCTCGGGGACATCTTCATCGCAATGAGCGACGGGGTAATCCATGCCGGGATCGGGCAGTCGCTCAATTTCGGATGGGAACGCCCGAATGTGATCGAATACGCCGAAACCCACTGCAAAAAAGAGATGTCGGCAAAATCCATCGCGAGTATGCTCAGTGACGCCTGCCGGGAATTGTATATGGATAAGCCGGGTGACGATACCACGATCGCGGTGCTGCGTATCCGGGAACGCCAGCTTGTCAACCTGATGATTGGCCCGCCGGTCAACAAGGAGGACGATGAGCGGGTCATGGAGGAGTTTTTCTCGCAGGGCGGCAAACGGATCGTCTGCGGCGGCACCACCTCTTCGCTGGTCGCACGGTATCTCAATACAACGGTCGAAACCCGTCTGGACTATCTGGATGCAAACATCCCGCCGATCGGGTTCATCAAAGGGGTGGATCTCTGCACCGAGGGGGTGCTGACGATGGGCAGGGTGGTCGAAATCGCCAAGCAGTACGCCTCGGCGTCAGATAAATACACCGAGTGGCTGGACAAAAAAGACGGTGCATCGCTGATTGCCCAGATGCTGTTCGAGGAGGCAACCGACGTCAACCTGTTTGTGGGCCGCGCGATGAACCCCGCGCATCAGAACCCGGAGATGTCGATTGATTTTTCGATCAAGCTGCGTTTGATTGAGGATCTCGCAAAATACCTTGAGATCATGGGCAAGCATGTCCACACCAATTATTATTGACCTTCGCACAACAGCCCCCGCCTCTGCAAAGAGGCGGGGGCTGTTTTTCAAACATGCGGCAGGCTGCGGGGGCGCTGATTCCCGGTCCCGCAGCGGATGCTTCAAAAGTACAGCTTGCAGGGCAGACTCCAAACCGGAGCGGAACAGAGCCACGCCTTTTCGTCAGTTTACGCAGGCATCAGACCTATGACAAAGATGACCAGGATCAGGACCGGTGCAACAAATTTGATCATCAGAGTGAAGAACCCTCTGATCCGGAACTGCACCCCATTCTGTTCGATCTCCTGCGTCACCTTATCAATGCCCCAGACATGCCCGACAAAGACACAGGTGAACAGCGCGGCCAGCGGCATCAAAATTTTATCGGTCAGGAATCCGAGCGCATCGAACAGGTTCATGCCGGCGATGGTCAGGTTCGGCATAGGACCCATCGAAAGCAGTGCGAAGATACCGATAATCCCCATCAGGCTGCCCAGGATGATGGCCGCATTCCGGCGCTTCCAGTGGAAATGGTCGATGAAATAGGCCACAACCACCTCAAACAGGGCGATTGCGGAGGTCGCCGCTGCAAAAAAGACCAGTACAAAGAACAGCAATCCAAACAGCCGCCCCATGAACATCGAGTCAAATACCGCGGGCAGGGTTTCAAAGATGAGGCTGGGTCCGGCGGTCGGCTCAAAACCGAACGAGAACACCGCCGGCAGGATCGCAATACCTGCAAGTACAGCGATCAGGGTGTCCAGCCCTACGATCAGATAGGTATTTCTGGGCATATTCGATTCCTTTTTCAAGTAGCTGCCGTAGGTGATCGTAATGCCAAGCCCCAGGCTCAGGCTGAAGAACACCTGCCCCATCGCAAGCACAATCACATTGCTCAGCTCGGAAAAGGAGCTGAAAATCTCGAAGCGGGGCACAAACAGGAACTTCAGCCCTTCCACCGCATTGGGCAGCAGTGCCGAACGCACAGCGACGATAATCAGCAGCGCGAACAGGCCAGGCATCATCCATTTGCTGACCCGCTCAATGCCGGCAGCGACCCCGCCGATGACTACCAGCCCGCAGAATGCCAGAAATACAATATGCCAGACTGCCGATTCAAACCCTTGCCCTACAAAATTTCCAAAAAAAGTGGAGGTGCTTTCGCCAAAATCCCCGCCCAGCAGGTAGACGGAAATGTATTTGAGCACCCAGCCACCCACTACACTGTAATAGGAAAGGATGGTGAACGCACAGAGCACGTCAATCGCGCCGACGAATGCCCATTTTGGGTTGAGCTTGTGGAACGCGCCGATCGCATTGAGCTGGGTGCTGCGCCCAATCCCCATCTCCGACAGGGTGATCGGGACACCGAGAATCAGGGCAAACAGGATGTAAAAGACGATAAAGAAACCGCCGCCGCTGCTGCCTGCAATATAAGGGAATTTCCAGAGATTCCCCAGGCCGATTGCAGACCCGGCTGCCGCCATGATAAACCCAATGGATGAGGTAAAATGCCCTCGCCCCTTCGCTGATTTTTTCGACATAACCATACTCCTTTTCCGTTTCACGCATAACCATAGTCCAATACATTGACACAAACAAAAAATCCTGTCCTCTGTTTTCACAAAGGACAGGATTGTATCCTGCGGTACCACCTTACATTGACGCACACAGCACGTCCACTCTGCGGATGCAAACACATCCCGGAGCTGTAACGCGCTCCCCGCGTCGTACACTACTGGGCAGAATGCTGCTGTTTGCATACGCTCTCAAGGGCTACTTTATCGGTTCCGCCTTCCGCCGGGCTTCCACCACCGCCGGCTCTCTGTGGGTGCGCAAACCGTTTTACTTCCCTGTCAACGATTTTGTGTGATGATTGTGTCTAAATTTATTAAAGCATACTCCGCCGTATTTGTCAAGAAAAATCCGGAAAATGAGAAAGAAGGGGCTTTTCAGGATTTTCTCGGACTGTCGGACGCTGCCTCCAGAGGCTTATTCGGGCGTATGTGCGGGCTTCCGGTCAGGATGCAGCAGTTCATGCCCCCCAATCAGGGGACGCCGAAGTGTCGCCCTTGTTTTTTCTTATCAGACGGGTCCCCGCTCCCGCAGGCACTGTTCCACCACCCTTGGGGGCAGCGCAGTATACCGGCTGACCTGTTCCACCGTCCAGCCATTGGCGCGGCAGTCGGCGAGGGTCTGCCTGTCGAGCAGGAGAAACCCTGCGAAGAGGTCCGCTTCCCGCTCGTAGCGGGCAGTGACAAAATCGGTGCTCTGTTTCAGGAAGAAAGAGTTGTATCCGGTGTGCAGCAGCGCGTGACCCAGTTCATGCGCGCAGACGGCTGCACGTTCCTTGGGGTCGGATAGTCCGCTGTTGAGATAGACGATCGGTACCCCAAGCGGACTGGCATAGAATCCGCGGATCCCCGCAGGAAGCGGCAGCTCAAGCAGTTCCACATCCAGAAAGCCGCAGAGGGCGAACGGGTCAGCGGTGTGGAACCGCTCGACCAACGCATCCGCAGCCGATTTGAACCGTTCCATGAAAACCTCCCTATGGTCTTGTTGTCAGGCTTCCCCGCCATTGTTTGTGCGGCGGCGCAGTTTCTCAACCGCTACCATCGTTCCCACTTCGATCGCATCTACCACCTGCGCGATGTCGCTTTCTGAAAGCGGCATCCCGTTAAACATCAGGCCCTGCTGGGAAAGCAGGTGGGCTCGGAAGTCCTCTATAACGTCATTCAGGTCAATATTGCTCTGTAAAGCGGCCTGCTGTTCACTGAGTACGGGGCTGTCCAGCAACAGCGAATCGCTGGAGACTTCAAACAGCTGACAGATCTTCAGCAGGGTGGCATGGTCCGGGCTTCGCCTGCCCTGTTCGTACATGCCGACTGTACTGGTGGAAATTCCCAACGCTTTCCCCAGTTCCTGCTGCGTCATACAGCGAGATTTGCGCAGCATTTTCAATTTTTCTCCAAGCATGTTGACTCACCTCACATCTTTATATTATCACATATTGTGTAATTTGTAAATCTTTTTTTCTGAATTTCCCTTGACAAAACACGAATCGTGTGATAATCTAATAAAAAGAACATATGTTTACACAGTTTGTGGAAAATGGAGGGGTCTAACCGATGTATTTACACCAGCTCGCTTGTCAATATGAAGAGGCTGCCGGACGGATTCAAAAGCGGATCGCTGAACTAAAGAAGGCAGCAGAACAGGCATACGGCCAGGAGGCTGCTTCGCTCCAGAAACGGATCGAAACACTCTATACGGAACTGCATGACCTGCGGGTTGTTGCAAAACATCTGGACGGGTATTGCTCCGCCGATGCAAAAGAACCCGGCTGATTTTTTCAGAACCACGGCTATCTCACCAGACTTTGATTTTCGAGGAGGAGTTTTGATTGTTTGAACAACGGCGCACCGTCCAGCTGCGGCAGGACTTCTCACAGCTCAGCAGCCGACCTATCTCTGCCAACGACAATTCCAGACAGCGGGAAAAGTACCGCAAATTCCTGTCAGCCGCAATCAAATCCCTCCCGCCGCGCCAGCGGGATTCGATCCGGCTTTATTATTTGGAAGGCAAAAAGCAGCAGGAAATTGCCGAGCTGCTTGGGGTTGAGCGTTCGACTGTCAGCCGCAGACTTAAGGCTGCGCGGCAATCGCTCCAAAAACTCGCTGCGCTTTTTACGGATGCCGGAATCTTTTAATAGCTGCTTTGTACCGAACGAAAAACCATGTTGTTGACATTTAGCGCCCTGATGAGTATAATAAGGATTATACCAGCGGGCGTGGCGGAATTGGCAGACGTGCTAGATTTAGGCTCTAGTGGTGTAAACCGTGCAAGTTCAAGTCTTGTCGCCCGCACCAAAAAAGAGGCGGGCACCAAGGGTGCCTGCCTTTTTTATAAAATTTTTTCTTAAGCTGCGTGTCATGTGCAGCGAATATGCAACTTTTTCTGTCAAGGAGAACTTTATAGAGGATTTTATTCCTTATCTTTCGATTAGGAGGTCTTTCCATGACAGAGGAAAATGACAATGATCGGATCAGCCAAACCTTGCTGGTTCATGGCTGGCTATAACGAAATGCTGCTGCGGATCGAGCCTGAAAAAACCATCTGCTACAATGTCGCCCTTTCCGGAAATGCAGGGCGACATTGTATTTGTGGATTACGGCCGCAGTTCCTGGAGATACATGAGCTATGAGCGGCCCTATCAGGCAGAAGACTTGGATGCCTTCAAAATCGGCGGGCAACCGAAGGGCTTCTATAAGGAGGTCATTCACAGCAGTCACCTCGGCAAAACGTAAAAGCCCGCCGGTCGACCGGTGGGCTTTTCTCCTGTCTCTGCCTGTCAGCATTTATGCTTTTTCATATGCGCCCAGGATTTCAGCGACATACAGAAAATGATAGTCCTTCTCCGGATAGTTGACCTGGTCGATCGACTGGTCAATCAGGCTGTCCGGGGTAAGCCGTTGACAGTAAAGCTTCCGGCAGGTGAGCGCCAGATCAGACTGTTCAAGCACCGGCGCGCCGTCCAGCTCGGCAGCGGTAAACCCGCAGGCTGCCAGCTTATCCTCGTCCCGGCCGGAGTGTGACCCGCAGTATTGCAGCTGCTTGCGGTAGTCCTCTGGCAGGAAGCAGACCGAAAACCGCTCGGACGCATCGACCAGCTCGCGGGTGTACCGCTGCGGGCGCAGGAAGATATAGACCACCGGCTTGTTCCAGAGGATGCCTACGCCGCCCCACGACGCAGTCATCGTGTTGGTTTTGTCACCGACACGGGTGGTCACCATCGCCCATTTTTTCCCGATCAGGGAAAACGGGTTTTCGGTAATGTCATAGATAGAAAGCTGCTTCATGATGCAATTCCCCTTTTCGATAGAATATCCCCGTACAGTATACCACGTTTCCCGGAAAAAAGAACCCCCTTTTGTGCAATGTTACCCAATAAAAAATCGAATAAGATGAATATTCATGCAAAAATAAGGGTTGAAATTGTATGAATATGATGTATAATAGGTCATATCGTGAATGATTAACCATACGGAGGTTTATTGTAATGGAAAAGAAGCAGTATAAAAAGGTTGTTCTCGCCTACTCAGGCGGTTTGGATACATCGGTTCTGATCCCCTGGCTGAAAGAAAATTACGGCTGTGAGGTTATCGCGGTGTCAGCCGATGTGGGACAGGGCAGTGAGCTGGACGGGCTTGAGGAAAAAGCGCTCAAAACAGGCGCATCCAAACTCTACATCGAGGACCTGACTGAGCCGTTTGTGGATGATTTCATCATCCCTTCGCTCAAGATGGGCGCAGTTTACGAGAACCGTTACCTGCTGGGGACCGCGTTTGCACGCCCGCTGATCGCCAAGCGGCTGGTCGAGATCGCCAAGAAAGAGGGCGCTGACGCGATTGTACACGGCTGCACCGGCAAGGGCAACGACCAGGTCCGGTTTGAACTGGCGATCAAGGCATTTGCCCCGACGATGGACATCATCGCCCCGTGGCGGTTCTGGGAGCTGAACAGCCGCGAAAAGGAGATCGCCTACGCGGAAGAACACAACATCCCGCTCAAGATCAACCGTGAAACCAACTACTCGAAGGACAAAAACCTCTGGCATCTCTCCCACGAGGGCCTCGACCTTGAGGACCCCTCGAACGAGCCGGATTACGATAAGATCCTCGAAATGGGCGTCTCCCCCGAGAAAGCGCCTGACAAGCCGACCTACATCACCCTGCGGTTTGAGAAGGGCGTCCCGGTCGCGCTGGACGGTGTGGAGATGAAGCCGATCGACATCATCCGCAAGCTCAATGAGGTTGGCGGCGCGAACGGCATCGGGTTGATCGACATGGTAGAAAACCGGCTGGTTGGCATGAAGAGCCGCGGCGTATACGAGACTCCGGGCGGCACCATCCTCTATCACGCCCACAACAAGCTGGAGGAAATCTGCCTTGACAAGGAAACCCAGCACTACAAGATGCAGATGGCGATTAAATTCAGCGAGATCATCTACAACGGCCAGTGGTTCACCCCGCTGCGCGAGGCAATGAGCGCGTTTGCGGACAGCACCCAGCAGAACGTGACCGGCGAGGTCAAGCTGAAGCTCTACAAAGGCAACATCATAGACGCGGGCATGACCTCTCCGCACTCGCTCTACTCGGAAGAGATGGCGACATTTGGTGAGGATGAAATCTACAATCAAGCGGATTCGGCAGGTTTCATCAATCTGTTCGGACTGCCGATCAAGGTCAAGGCGCTGCTCGACGAGCAGAAGATCAAGTGAGGGTTTGCAAAATCGAGTAAAACTTTGATGAAAAACGGTTAACGGGGCTGTGGCACAGGCGGCGGGTTCGCCCCTCTGCCCGGCCTTTTTGGTTCCAACCCGTTCCGACAGTGAGAAAGGAATTTTACGAATGAAAATGTGGGCAGGACGGTTTTCCAAAGAGGTGGACGACCGGGTAAACGACTTTAATTCCTCCATCCGGTTTGATGCGCGGATGTTTGAACAGGACATCGCCGGCTCGATGGCACATGCGCAGATGCTTGGCGCACAGGGGATCATCGAAAAGGTGGATGCAGACCGGATCTGTGACGGGTTGGCGGGCATCCTTGACGATCTGAAATCGGGTGCACTCCCGTTCGACCCGAACGCCGAGGACATCCATATGTTTGTGGAGCAGGTGCTGACCGAGCGGATCGGGGATACCGGAAAACGGCTGCACACCGCGCGTTCCCGCAACGACCAGGTCGCGCTCGATATCCGGCTCTATCTGCGCGATGAGATGAAAACGGTCTCCTCCCTGCTGTTCGATCTGGTAGCCGAGCTGGCGGACAAAGCCGGGGAGCATCTGGAAACGGTCATGCCCGGATATACCCATCTCCAGCGCGCCCAGCCGGTGACGTTTGCGCACCATCTGATGGCCTATGCAAATATGTTTATGCGCGATCTCTCGCGCATCCAGGATGCCTGTGCCCGGATGGACTTTCTGCCGCTCGGCAGCGGTGCGCTGGCGGGGACCACCTACCCGATCGACCGGCAGCTGGCCGCCCGGAAGCTTGGTTTTTCCGGCGTAACCGCGAACTCGCTCGACGGGGTTTCCGACCGGGATTTCTGCATTGAACTTTGCAGTGCGCTGTCAATGGTGATGATGCACCTTTCCCGGTTCTCGGAGGAGATCGTCGCGTGGTGCTCGTGGGAGTTCAAGTTTATCGAGCTGGATGACGCGTTTGCCACCGGTTCGAGCATCATGCCGCAGAAGAAGAATCCCGATGTTGCTGAACTGGTGCGCGGTAAGACCGGGCGTGTTTACGGTGACCTGATGGCGCTGCTCACCGTCATGAAGGGGCTGCCGCTTGCCTACAACAAGGATATGCAGGAGGATAAAGAGGCGGTTTTCGACGCGGTGGACACGGTCAAGCTCTGCCTTTCGACCTTTACACCGATGCTGCATACCATGACCGTCCTCAAGGAGAACATGCGCAATGCCGCGGCGCGCGGATTCATCAACGCGACCGACTGCGCCGACTATCTGACCAAAAAAGGGGTGCCGTTCCGGGATGCCTATAAATGCACTGGAGGGCTGGTGGCCGAATGCATCTCCAAGGGGCTGACCCTCGAAACCCTCCCGCTCGCGTCCTACCAGAATGCAAACCCGATCTTCGATGAGGACATCTATCAGGCGATCAGTCTGGAGACCTGCGTCAATGGGCGTACGAGCGAAGGGGGCCCCTCTCCCAAGGCGGTACAGAAACAGATCGCACAGATCCGGGCGTTTCTTGACGGGGCGTCCGGGGAAAAACAGGGTTAGGAGGGACTGCGCATGGGAAAGATTCAGGTTGGCGTGATCGGTGCGACCGGGTATGCCGGGCTTGAGCTGGTGCGGCTGCTGCTCGCGCATCCGGATGTGGAGGTTGCGGCGGTATCGTCGGTCAGCTTCGAGGGACAGACGGTCAGCGAGGTTTACCCCCAGCTCACCGGGATTTTTGATCGGGTCCTGACCAACGACCGCGCGGTTGTGGATGCCTGCGACGTGGTGTTTGGTTCGATGCCTGCGGGGCTTTCGGAGCCAATCGCGCGCGCAGCGTATGACAAGGGCGCCCTGTTTATCGACATGGGCGCGGATTTCCGGTTGAAAAACGAGGAGGACTACCGCCAGTGGTACGGCAAGGAATACACCGACAAAGCCCTGCATCAAGCGGCGGTCTACTCGATTCCCGAGCTGCATCGTGACCGTCTAAAAAATGCCCGGCTGATCGGCAATCCGGGCTGCTATGTCACCTCGGTCTGCCTCGGGCTTGCGCCGCTCTTCCGGGCGGGCGCGGTTGATCCGGACACACTGGTGATCGATTCCAAATCCGGTGCGACCGGTGCGGGCCGCGGGCTTGCCCTCAACACCCACTACACCGAATGCAACGAGGCGTTCGCGCCCTACAAGGTTGCCTGTCACCGACATACCCCCGAAATCGAGCAGGTGCTCGGGGAGCTTGCGGGCAGGCCGGTGCAGGTCACCTTTGTGCCGCATCTGCTGGCGGTCAACCGGGGGATCGTCTCGACCATGTATATGAAGCTCACCGGTGGGTTCGGGGAGCCGGAGGTCCGCAAACTGTTTGATGATTTCTACCGGTCGGAACCGTTTGTCAAGCTGCTCCCGCAGGGCGCGGTTGCCAACCTCAAAAATGTGAAATATTCCAACTACTGTCACATTTCCCTGCACACCGACCCGCGCACCAACCGTCTGATCGTGGTTTCCACCCTTGACAACATGGTCAAGGGGGCGGCTGGCCAGGCGATCCAGAATATGAATCTCGTGCTCGGGCTGGAGGAGGCCGCTGGCCTGCGGATGGTTCCGCCCGCGTTTTAAATGGACTGCCAACCCACTAAAAAATAAGCGTTTCTATTATAAAGGAGTGAAACAGCGATGTCATTTAAATTTGTCGATGGCGGTGTCTGCGCTGCCAAAGGGTTCAAGGCCAGCGGTATCTGGTGCGGCATCCGCGCCAACCGCACCAAGCGTGACCTTGCACTGATCGTCAGCGAAGCCCCCTGCGCTGCTGCCGCGATCTATACCCAAAACAAGGTCAAGGGTGCTCCGATCCTGGTCACACAGGAGCATCTGGAAAACGGGACTGCCCAGGCGGTTCTCTGCAACTCGGGCAATGCGAATACCTGCAACGCGGACGGCGAGTTTATCGCGCACGCGATGTGTGAAAGCGCGGCCAATGCTCTGAAACTCTCAGAGGACGATTTCATTATCGCATCGACCGGCGTGATCGGACGTCCGCTCCCGCTCGAACCGATCACCAAAGCAATGCCTTCGCTTGTTTCAGCGCTGCGTGCGGACGGCGGCACCGAAGCCGCCGAGGCGATTATGACCACCGACACCCTGCGCAAGGAGGTGGCGGTCAGCTTTGACCTTGAAGGTAGGGTCTGTACGGTCGGCGGGATCGCCAAGGGCAGCGGGATGATCCATCCCAACATGGCGACCATGCTCTGCTTTGTCACGAGCGACACCGCAATCAGCCCCGAGATGCTGCGCAAGGCATGCAAGGTGGTTGCAGATGAGACATTCAACATGATTTCGGTGGATGGCGACACCTCCACCAACGATATGATGTCAGTCATGGCGAACGGCCTGGCGGGAAACGACCGGATCGAGAGCGAGAACGCCGGGTACTTCAAATTTGTGCAGGCGCTGACCATGGTCTGCCGCCAGCTTGCAAAACTGATTGCCGCGGATGGCGAAGGCGCAACCAAACTGCTCGAGTGCACAGTATTGGGCGCGCCCGACAAGGAGACCGCCAAAAAGGTCGCGAAATCGGTGGTCTGTTCCAACCTGCTGAAAGCGGCGATGTTTGGCGCGGACGCCAACTGGGGACGGGTGCTCTGCGCGATCGGCTATACCGATGCGGATTTTGACATCAGCCGGATTGCGGTCGAGTTCTCCTCCAAGGCCGGGACAGTGCAGGTCTGCGAAGGGGGCGCGGGGGTCGCGTTCAGCGAGGAGACCGCCAAACAGGTGCTTTTGGAATCGGAAATCCATATCGAGATTGACATGGATCAGGGGGTCGGGCAGGCGACCGCATGGGGCTGCGACCTGACCTATGATTATGTGAAAATCAACGGGGACTATCGGACTTAATCTGCACGTTTGGAGGATTGGATATGAACATCAGCAACACCGACAAGGCGGCAGTGCTTGCGGAAGCGCTGCCTTACCTGCAAAAATATTACAACAAGGTCGTTGTGGTCAAATACGGCGGGAATGCGATGGTCAACGACGCGCTCAAAGAGGCGGTGATGAGCGACATTGTGCTGCTCTCGCTCGTCGGGATCAGGATCGTGCTGGTACACGGGGGCGGCCCGGAGATTTCCGCTGCGCTCAAGGCGGCCGGCAAAGAGAGCCGGTTTGTCAACGGGCTGCGGTATACCGATCAGGAAACGCTCGACGTGGTGCAGATGGTCCTCTGCGGCAAGGTCAATAAGGAGCTGGTGCGCCTGCTCCAGCGCAAGGGCGGCCGGGCGGTCGGGCTTTGTGGGATCGACGGGCAGATGATCCACGCGGAGAAAGCGCAGTCGGGCGAGGATCTCGGCCTGGTCGGGGAGGTAGCGGGGGTGAATGCCGCTCCGATCCTCGATGTGCTTGAGGCGGGCTATATCCCGGTCATTGCGACGCTGGGCGTGGGAACCGACGGCACCGTCTACAACATCAACGCCGACGCTGCTGCTGCCCGGATCGCCGCCGAGCTGCACGCCGAAAACCTGATTTCGCTCACCGACATCCGCGGCCTGCTGCGGGATCGTGACGACGACGCCACCCTGATTTCGGAAGTGCGGTGCAGCGAGCTGCCCGCGCTGGTCCGGCAGGGGATTGTCTCGGGCGGCATGATCCCCAAGGTCGAATGCTGTGTCGAGGCGGTGCGCCGGGGGGTCAGCCGCGCGTTCATCATTGATGGAAGAATCCCCCATTCAATCCTGATCGAGATGATGACCAACGAGGGGATCGGTACCATGTTCCTCGGCTGAGGATTCTGCTAAAGGAGGTCGGTTTCTGTTGGTTACACCGGATTCGATTCTTGCATACTGCATGGAACATCTGGAAGGGGTGGTCCTGCGGGAGAGCTGGGGGGAACGCGGGATCTACTACAACCCTGGCGAAACGCTGCCCCGTGGGGTGTACATCCTGACCATTAAGGAGAAGGACGGGGGAAATGACCGCGCATCTCAGCTTGACAGGGAGGGCGTTTACCGGGTCAATCTGGGGCTGCGCAAACCATCCTTCCGGGCGCTGTTTGGGGAACTGCCCAAACGCCCGCCGGCGGGCGGGGTGGTTGAAATGCCGTATGATTTCGCCGCGCTCGACCGCCTGATCCCGCATCCTGTCTATGCGTGGATGGGCTGGATTGCAGTGCTCAGTCCGGGCGAGCAGACCTTCCGGGAGCTGCTCCCATATATTGAAGAGGCATATGGTTTTGCAAAAGAGAAATACAACCGGCGTAAACGGAAATAGAAAGCGGGGAAATCAGAATGGGATTCAAGGAGCTGGACCAAAAGTATATTGCGCACAGCTACGCGCGGTTCGACCTGGAGGCGGTCAGCGGCAAGGGGGCCGTCTGCACTGGTGCGGACGGCAAAACCTACATCGACTTTTCGACCGGTATCGGCGTGGATTCGCTTGGGTTCTGCGATGATGGCTGGGTGAAAGCGGTCTGCACACAGGCCGGAAAATTGCAGCATATCTCCAATCTCTATTACTCCGAGCCGATGGTCCGGCTCGCTGAAACCCTCTGCACGCGCACCTTTGCGAAAAAGGTGTTTTTTGCAAACTCGGGCGCGGAGGCAAACGAGGGGATTCTAAAAGCCGCTCGTAAATACAGCCATGACAAATACGGTAAGGGGCGCCATACCATCATCGCGCTGGAAAACGGGTTCCACGGGCGTACGGTGACCACCCTTTCCGCGACCGGACAGGACGTTTTCCACCAGTATTACGATCCATTTACCGAAGGGTTCCGGTTCGTGCGGGCGGGTGATGTGGAAGCACTCCGGGCCGCTGCGGATGGGACGGCCTGCGGCATCCTGCTCGAGCTGGTGCAGGGGGAAGGCGGCGTGGTGCCGCTTTCACAGGAGTTTGTCAGCGCGGCGGCGCAGCTCTGTGCCGAGCAGGACATCCTGCTGATGATCGACGAGGTACAGACCGGTGTTGGCCGCACCGGGAAGCTGCTCTGCTCCGAGCACTACGGGATTACCCCCGACCTGACCTCCCTTGCCAAAGGGCTGGGCGGCGGGCTTCCGATCGGGGCGGTCCTACTCGGGGAAAAGTGCGAATCGGTGTTCGGATACGGCGACCACGGGACCACCTTCGGCGGCAATCCGGTGGTCTGCGCGGGTGCAAACGAGGTGCTGCGCCGGCTGGACCAAACGCTGCTCGACGAGGTCTCTGAAAAGGGGGCATATCTCACCAGAAGGGTGCTTGAGATGCCGCATGTGGTGAGTGTCGAGGGCAAAGGGATGATGCTGGGGATCACGCTGGACGGTTTGGAAAGCAGGCCGGCCGCGGCGGAATGCCTGCGGCATGGGTTGATTATCCTGACTGCCAAGGCCAAGCTGCGGATGCTCCCGCCGCTGACCATCTCGTATGCGGAGATCGACCGGGGACTGGAAATTTTGAATGAGGTGCTGGGACAATGAAACATCTGTTGAAACTGTTGGACCTGAGCGGCCAGGAGATTATCGAGATTCTCAACCTTGCCGACCAGCTCAAATATGAACTGAAACATGGGATCAGCCATCCTTACCTGAAGGATCAGACATTGGGCATGATCTTCCAGAAATCCTCCACCCGTACGCGCGTCTCGTTCCAGGTGGGGATGGGGCAGCTCGGCGGGTCTGCGCTGTTCCTCTCGTCGCGGGATTTGCAGATCGGGCGCGGGGAAGCGGTAGAGGATACTGCGCGGGTGCTCTCCCGTTACCTGGATGGCATCATGATCCGCACCTTTGCGCAGGAGGAGGTTGAGGACCTCGCCAAATACGGCAGTATCCCGATCATCAACGGGCTGACCGACTTCTGCCATCCATGCCAGGTCCTTGCCGACCTGCTGACTGTGCGGGAATACAAAGGTTCCCTGGAAGGGCTGAACCTCTGCTATATCGGCGACGGGAACAACATGGCCAATTCGCTGATTGTCGGCGGGCTGAAAGTGGGGATGAAGGTTTCGGTTGCGACCCCCGGGGATTACCAGCCGGATGCGCAGGTACTTGCGTTTGCGAAGGGCTATCCCGGGCAGTTCAAACTGGTGTCCAGCCCGAAGGAGGCCGCTGCGGGTGCGGATGTGGTATTTACCGACGTTTGGGCGTCGATGGGGCAGGAGGGCGAAGCCGAACTGCGCAAAAAGGCGTTCGAGGGCTATCAGATCAACGACGCACTGCTCCGGGAATGCGCGCCGGATGTGATGGTGCAGCACTGCCTGCCCGCGCACCGGGGAGAGGAGATCACCGCCGAGGTGTTCGAGGCGCACGCCAACGAGATTTTCGACGAGGCGGAAAACCGTCTGCACGCCCAGAAGGCAGTATTGGTCAAGACAATGGCAAAGGACTTCCAGAAGGAGCCTTCGGTATAAACTGTGCGGTTCTGCCGCCATGCAAAAGCGGTCCGGATACACAATATCCGGGCCGCTTGTTCTGTCCGCATTGGTCCAAAACGCATATTTTCAAGGGTATGCATTGAACCGGACAGGTGTTTATGATAAAATCAGAGCAAACCATCCAAACTTGAAAGGAGAAACAAGCATGGCGAAAACAGCGTGGATCTTTTCCTACAAGCTCAGGAAAAATGTGACCAAGGAAGAATTCATCGAATGCACCCAAAAGCTGCATGACGAGGTCATATCCAAGGCAAAGGGGTTTCTCTCGTGGGAGCATTATCTACAGGATCAAACATGGACGGATTTTGTCCTTTGGGAGACAGAAGAGGACGCAAAGAATGCCACAACGGTAGGGCAGGGAAAGGAAGTCACCGAAAAATTCTATGCCTGCATCCAGATGCAGACCTGTAGAGCGCTTATTTCACAACTCGTGAAACAGTATTAGGGTTTATCTGAAATTGCAAATCGGAATCTGAGGGGGACAAAAGCGATGGAATACGCGGATTATGTGCGGCAGGGGCTGGAGGGAGAAGAACAGCTCAAACTGATCCTGTGCGGGAGCATACAAGATATGGGATCGGGCAGAGCGGGCGTTGTGTCGGTGGTGTATGCCACTAAGAACAGGGATTTGGCAGAGCAGAAGATACGCACATTGGCGGCAGCAAACCCGGAGCATTATTACATGGTTTACAGCGTGCCGCTCGACACGGATTTAACCGAACTCCCGCATTATCCATCAATCGCAGTTACAGAGGACGATTTTCGGTAGAAGCGTGAGACAGGGAGCGTGCTGCGAACAGGAAACCAAAGGGGGTGTATGGGTGAAGCATACGGGTTTATTGGCGCTGCTGCTGGCGGCAGCGATCGCTGTGACAGCGGCGGGATGCAAGGATAAGGGGGGAAAAGAGGAACCGCAGGGGACGGTTTCTTCCTCTGCGCCCGAGCCGGTCGACCGGAATTTCCCGGTTTCGATTGGGGAAATCCGTATCCCCGAACGGCCGGAACGGATCGTCTCACTCTCCCCCGCCTTGACCGAGGTGCTCTGTGAACTGGGGGCGGAGAGCCGTCTCGCGGGAGTCAGCGATTTCTGCGACTATCCGCAGTCGGTCGAAGGGCTGGACCGGTGTGGTTCCGCCTCGCTCCCCAACTTCGAGGCGATCGCCGCCCTTTCACCCGATGTTGTTTTCACCTTCGCACCGCTCGCACAGGCGGATGCGGTCCGGCTCCAACAGATGGGCGCAGAGGTGGTGGTGCTCGGCAGGGCGGACAGCCTTGAAGCGCTGTCGGAGGTTTACGAAACCGCGGCGACCATCCTTGACGGAATGGAGGATGGCGCGGAAAACGGCCAGACGGTGTTTGGCGGCCTGCGCGCGGGTTATGATGCGTTAAAAGCGCGCGCGGACAATCTTTCTGAGCCGCTGGGGGGAATCCTCCTGCGGGAACCGCCGCTCCTGATGGCGACCGGCGATACCTTTGAAGGGGAACTGCTCGAATGGATCGGGGTTGAGAACGATGCGGCGGAATTTACCGGCTGGGTCTATCCGTCGGACAAGGCGGTAGACCTCTATCCCGACCTGATCTTTTATGACCAGTCGATTGACCCTTCGTATTTTCAGTCTACGCCGGTATACAGCACCACCGGTGCATTTCAGAATGGACGGCTTTATCCGGTTGACATGACCGCATTTGAGCGGCAGAGCGGGCGGATGCTCGATGAGCTGACCCACATGTTTGAATCCGCATATCCGGAAGGTTAGGAGGAAGATGGATGATCACAGGCGCACAGGCGATGGTGGAATCGCTCAAACAGGAGGGCGTTTCCACCGTATTCGGCTATCCTGGGGCAGCGATCTGCCCGTTTTATGACGCCCTTCGCGGCTCTGGAATCCAGCATATCCTTGTGCGGTCGGAACAGAACGCCGGACATGCCGCATCCGGCTATGCGCGGATCACCGGCCGGCCGGCGGTCTGCATCGCGACTTCGGGTCCGGGCGCCACCAATCTGTTCACCGCGGTTGCGACCGCTTGCATGGATTCGATCCCGCTGGTCGTGATCACCGGGCAGGTCGAGACCCGTCTGCTCGGCCGGGACGTTTTTCAGGAGGTCGATACGACCGGTGCGGCGGAACCGTTCACCAAATACGGCTATCTGGTCAAGGAGGTGCGGGAGATTCCCCGCGTATTCAAGGAGGCGTTCCATATCGCCTCGACCGGGCGCAAAGGCCCGGTCCTGATCGACATGCCGGTCGATGTCCAGCAGCAGTCCCTCCCGTTCGCCTATCCCGCCTCGGTCGACATCCGCGGCTATAAGCCCCGGTTCAAGGGGCATCCGGTGCAGGTTAAACGGGTGGCACAGGCGATCTGCGCGGCGAAAAAACCGCTCCTCTGCGTGGGCGGCGGGGTACATGCGGCGGACGCGGCAGAACGGGTGTGCCGGTTCTGCGAGCAGTGCGGGATGCCTGCGGTATCGACCTTAATGGGGATCGGCGTTTTCCCGTCCGCGCACCCGCTCTATTTCGGGATGCTCGGACAGAGCGGTTTCCGCTCGGCCAACCGCGCGGTCGAGGAGAGCGACCTGCTGGTGATCATCGGTGCGCGGGTGGGCGACCGGGCGGTAAACTCCCCGTCTGCACTCGAACAGGCCACCGAAGTGGTGCATATCGACATTGACTCCGCCGAGATCGGCAAAAACCTCGGTGCAACCATCCCGCTGGTGGGGGATGCGGGTGCAGTCATCGAGCAGCTTTGTGAGCAGAAGCCTTCCGGGGTATGGGAGCAGTGGCTCTCCCATCTGCGGGAACTGCGGGAGCAGGAGCCGCGCCCGTACACTGAAAAACCGGGCGCGGCTGACCCGCGGCGTTTGGTAGAGGCCCTGTTGGAAAAGATGGAGCCGGATGCGGTCTATGTTGCGGATGTGGGGCAGAACCAACTTTGGTCTGCGCGGTATTATCGTGCGCGGGGCGGGCGTTTTTTGACCTCGGGCGGCATGGGGACGATGGGTTATGCGCTTCCGGCGGCGGTTGGGGCCAAGCTCGCAGCCCCAAACCGGCAGGTGGTCGCGGTCTGCGGGGATGGGTCGTTCCAGATGTCGATGATGGAGCTTGGCACTGCGGTGCAGCATGGTGTAGATGTCAAACTGGTGGTGGTCCGCAACAACCGCCTTGGTCTGGTGCGGGAAATTCAGCAAAATCGGTATGGCGGGCGGGAGATCGCAGTCGACCTTTCGGGCAGCCCGTCGGCCTGCGGGATTGCGGCGGCATACGGCATCCCGGCATGGCAGGTGTCGGACAATGGCAGCCTGGGACAGGCGGTCGAGCGTCTGCTCCGGACAGATGGCCCCGCCCTGATCGAATGTTTGGTGGACCCGAAGGAGGCGACCGAATGAAACGGATTATCTCGGTACTGGTGGAAAATAAGGCGGGCGTGCTCTCCCGGACAGCGGGACTGTTTGCGCGCCGGGGGTTTAATATCGAGAGCCTCGCGGTTGGTGAAACCGAGGACCGGAGCGTCTCTCGTATGACGATTGTGGCCAGAGGGGACGAACGCACCCTCGAGCAGGTGGAAAAGCAGCTCAATAAACAGATCGACGTCATCAAGGTGCGGATGCTCCCGGCGGAGACTGCGACCCGTCGGGAACTGGTCCTTGTCAAGGTGAATGCCGACCAGCAGAACCGCGGCGGGATCATCGACATTGCTTCGATCCTGAACGCGAAGATTGTCGACCTTTCGCACACCACGCTGACCGTCGAGCTTTGCGACCGCCCGGAGAAGGTCGACCTGCTCCTCGAGATGCTGACCCCTTACGGAATCGCCGAGGTCGCCCGGACCGGGATGGTCGCGCTGCAAAAGGGTTCGGAAGCCATCCAGAACATCTAATTGCCAGTTGTATCCGAAAAATTTTGTTTTCGGATACAACTTTATATTTTTTATGTATTAAATATAAAAATATATTTACAAAATAATCTTAACATTATATAATATTAAAAGCAAATTATATATTTTAAACATATAATTTGCTTTTAATTAATTTTATCATAAAGGAGTGATTCCATTGCACTAGGGCTTGTTTGAAAAATAAATATTGCACAAACCAAATAAAAGTGCGAAAATAGAGCCATGAAGCGATAT
>NZ_QZEG01000246.1:0-520 GCF_009917605.1 Anaerotruncus sp. 1XD42-93
ACCTCCCGTTTCCGCTTTGCCGCGCTCATCGTTCCGGTTCCCGTTTCTTAGGGGCGGCGGGTCTGCGTTCCGGCGGCTCCTGTTTGAGTTTTTCCAGGACGGAGCCTTTCTCCGGGGCTTGAAGGACTTTCCGCGCCTGCTTCAAAAACAGGTCGGTCAGACCGGGGTTGACCTTATCCACCACCAGGGCATAACTGTGGCGGGGATCGCCGCCATCCTCCGGCATGGGGATTGTTTTCGCCCAGGCTTTGTTATCGCGGGAGATGCGCCCGTCATGCTCCTTTTTCAGCACCGTATTGGCAAGGATGTACTGCATACGCTCCGGCCCGAACTGTTCCAGCACCTCTTTGACAGCGGCCTCGGTATTCAGGCGGTTATCCCCATAGTGGGCGCTGATGGCCTGCTCAATGGCTTCTTTGCAGGCAAGACTGGCTTGCAGGGAGGCGCGGTACTGCGCCATCTCCCCATGCTCGGACGCATAGGCGGCGGAGTGGGGATAGACCGGGGCGGCTCTCTGTTC
>NZ_QZEG01000247.1:0-516 GCF_009917605.1 Anaerotruncus sp. 1XD42-93
ATATCATGTCGATGCTGTTCCCTCGCCATTTTTCTGCCCTCCTGCTACTTTGAGGACTATTATAGCACATTCCTATTGACGACACAACCTAGCACCGCTCACAGATTTTCTTCCCCTTATCAGGCTTGTTTCAGAGATTTTATGTCCTGCGAATGCCAGCTTACGACGTCTTTCAGAGCTTCGGTGCCAGATTTGACATTGTTCAGGGTGATCTCCATCCGGTCCAGCTGATGCAGTTTGGAGTATGTCTCCTGCTGGGCCTCGCATAAAAGCGCCATATTCTTATTGGTGGCTTCAAGAAGCACTCGTGTGTGACGGGTGTCTTCCTCGATCTGATCCAGCCGACCGTCCATTTTATCCAGTCGGCAGGTTGTTTGTGCTTGCGTCTTCTCGATTTTATCTAGGTAGTGTTCACATAAGCACATCGACAATGAGAGCAAAAAAAACAAAAGCCAAAAAGATAATATCCAGTTTGTCATAGCGGGTAAAAATGCGACGAAATCGCTTGATACGGCG
>NZ_QZEG01000248.1:0-516 GCF_009917605.1 Anaerotruncus sp. 1XD42-93
GCCACCGTCAGCATCGCCTATTCCCTGATGTCCCGCTGCGGGCTGGCCCCGGAGCAGTATTTCACCCACGAGGATTTCATGCCGGTTTTCGATTTCAACACACCGGCCACCGTTGGGGCGCTGGGAACGGCGGTCAGCCAGATCAACCAGCAGGTGCTGCGGCAGATCGGCGTAACCATTCTAAACGCGGAACGAGAGGCCAACAAAGAAAGGAGCCAGCAAAATGAACAACACCTTAACTTACATTCAGAACGGGGATTATCTGATTCCCAACCTGCAACTGACAGAACAGCCCGAAACGCCCCTGGGCAAGTACGGCAGGATGCGGAAAACCTACTTGAAGGAACACCGGCCCATCCTTTACAACCGTCTGCTGATGAGCGAGAAGCTGTACCCGCACCTGTTGGAGATCGACCGGACCGCGAACAGCCGATTGGAGCAGCTGATGCCAAAACTGGCGCAGGCGGCGGGCGTGACCGAGGAACTGAAAGCCCGCGACATGATGCAGTGGGTGGG
>NZ_QZEG01000249.1:0-516 GCF_009917605.1 Anaerotruncus sp. 1XD42-93
GCAGACCGCTTTCAATCAACACCTCCGCACAAGTCTGCTTCAATGCTGCCGGAACCTCCGAAAATGCTGTTTTCCCAAGGATTACCCTCTGTGCAAAGAACATGGCCATCATCAATAACATCCTTTCTGCCTTTCGGCTTAAAAATTTATGTAACCGCTGAAATGCGGCTATCATGCGTTATACACCTGCACAGCCATTTCAGCTATACAGTCCTCCAAGAAATCCTGACGGCTGCTGGCCGCTGTAATCTGCGCCCGGAGCAGGTTATTTTCCGCCTGCAACGCTTCCAGAGGAGACGGAGATGGCGATCCCATCTCCTCTGTCGGATTTTCCTGTTTCCATGCTTCAATCTCTTCGGCAGTCGCTGCCTCTTCCCATGCTTCGCCATTCCAGCGAGGTTTCACCAGGTTTGACGGAGGGCTGACTTCCAACAGGTGTTCACCCTCCGCAAGCTCATAGCCCGATATGGTCTCTCTTATTTCGCCGCCCTCTCCCGGCTCCAGATAGACGAGGAC
>NZ_QZEG01000250.1:0-511 GCF_009917605.1 Anaerotruncus sp. 1XD42-93
TTCCCGACCAAACTTCCGGGGCGCAAGCGCCCTTCTTCGGGGGACTTCTCGGACCTACGGTCCGAAGCGCGGCTAAGGCCGCGACGCCCCCTCAGTTTGCCTTACGGGCTAGGGGGCACCGGGCGCATGTTGTTTTGGGTTCCAGACCAAAACAACGCCCTTCGCTTCTCGGGCTTTCAGCCCGAAGCGCGCTTACGCGCGACGCTCGGGCAGGATGCGCCTTACGGGCGAGGGGGCAGTGCCCCCTCCCCGTATGCCCCTCCCCGGCAAGCTGGGAAGCTCGGCCCGTTCGAGCACTGTGTAATGGGGTTTTGCGGCACAGCCCGGGGCGAGTGGGCGGGGCCTATCTGGGCAAAAAACAGGTCGGGGCGGGCTGTGACATGCGTGTCTTTTCCGCCCAGCCAAAGGCGGGCACCCTTCCGGGGGTTCCATAAGGGGGCTTCCCCCTTATGTGTGCTTTTTACCTTGCTTTTTGCACAAGCAAAAAACAAGCCGTCCGCCCGGACGGGAC
>NZ_QZEG01000251.1:0-503 GCF_009917605.1 Anaerotruncus sp. 1XD42-93
TTTGTAAAGCCTGGAGGCTGTGTCCAGAAACCGCATCCACTCATTCCAGCTGGAAGTGAGCTGCACCGCCGCATGGTCGGCCATCTGTGCGTACATCTGCGCTTTGGTTGCCATTGTTTTCGGCCCTCCTTTCGGGTTTTGGATAAAAGGAAGGGGCGGCACAGCGCCAGCCCCTCCGGTCTGTTGGTTCCTATTCGTCAAAGTCCGGGTACAGTTCCAGACTGTCAAACTCCGCGTCCGTCATGGCGCGCAGCTTATGAAGGGCGCTGTCGGTCAGTTCCATCAGCTCCGTTTCCTCCGGCGAGAGATAGCCGCGCATCTCGGTCAGGCTCTCCATCAGTCCGGCGCGGGTTCCGGTGTTGTAAATGCACATCAGATTCATTTCTTCAAAGGTAAAGTGTCCCATATCAAAGCTCCCTTTCCGCGCTCTTTTTCGGCGCTGTCTTTTTGCTTTCCTGCTTCGGCTGCTGGTGGAGCTGTTCCACCACCGATTTCCGCTTGTC